>CAZLMV010000185.1:0-3800 GCA_964560625.1 uncultured Bacteroides sp.
GTAATAACGATGGTTTATTTAACTCCAAATCTGAGGCCTTCGGATTTGGCATTGGTATGGGTCTAATGGGCGGCTCAATTGGGTCCGCGTCCTCCGGAGGCTGATTGTCCTTCTTAACTGCATAATTTGCGGATAACTTTGCACTATAAGTAAAGTTATCCGTTTTTTTATGGCAAAAATTAAGAATGATAAAGTCTCTGTTGAGCTTGATCTAAGAGCCACTAAAGCTCAAGAGGAAATTCACAGGCTCACGAAAGCAACCGCCGAGTTAAAAGCTCAAAATAAAGACTATCGGCGTGAGATCACAGAACTGTCCAAGGACGAAAACAAATACCTTGCCCAGATCAATCAGCTCAAAAAGGCTATTTCCGAAAACAATAAGGCTATAGAGCATAATAATCAAGAAATTGAAAAAGAAAGAAAAAAAATAGACCTGTCTCGGAAAAGTCTGTCAGAATTAACAAGGGAATTAAGAAATAAAACCAGGGAGCAAGCCAATGTTTCGAAGGCTCTAAATCCTGAAAAATGGAGAGACCTGGAAAAGGAAATTAAGCGTTATAATGAGGCCATAAAAGAAGCGAAGGCACCTACTCAAAGTCTTCTCGAGAAGTTCAAAACACTACCCTCAATAACAAAGATATGCGAGGGGGCATTTCTTGCCATTGGAACTATTATAACGTCAAAAGTCATCGGGGCGTTTAAAAACGCCGTTGGGACAATTATGGACTTCGAGAAGGCTAACTCGAAGTTGGCCGCCGTGCTTGGCACTAACATGGAAGGCGTGAGCTCACTAACGGAGCAGGCCAAGTTCTTAGGCCGAACTACCACAGCAACTGCGTCAGACGTAACTCAGTTGCAGACGGAACTCGCGAAACTCGGTTTTGCGGCCAACGATATTGAAAAGTTAACCCCTGCAGCTCTGAAGTTCGCTAAGGCCGTTGACACTGACTTAGGCAGCGCCGCGGCATTTGCGGGCGCGGCCATGCGCATGTTTGGGAAGGATACGAGCGAGGCCGAGTCCGTGATGGCAACCTTTGCCGTGGCCACCACCTCAAGCGCTCTGGACTTTCAGAAGCTCCAGGCCTCGCTCTCAACCATCGGCCCCGTTGCAGCCTCGTTCGGCTTTTCGATTGAGGACACCGTGGCCCTGTTAGGTCAGCTTTCAAACGCCGGCTTTGACGCATCGTCAGCAGCTACAGCCACGCGTAACATCCTCCTCAACCTTTGCGATACTAACGGCGCCTTAGCTAAATCTTTAGGCGGCCCGGTCAAGGATCTGGATGGCCTTATGAACGGTCTGAAGGGGCTCAACGCCGCCGGAGTGGACCTTCAGCAAGCGCTGGAACTGACCGACAAGCGCTCAGTGGCCGCGTTTTCCACTTTCCTTCAGGGCGCTGACGACGTGTTGAGCCTCCGTGACGCCGTAACCGACTGCACCGGCAATTTCAACGCTATGGCCGCAACGATGGCCGACAATGCCGCCGGCGGTATGGCCGGGCTGGAGTCCGCCGTGGAGGGCCTGGTGCTAAAATTCTTCGACTTCCGCTCAGTGCTCTCTGTGCTCTTTTCATGGGCTACCAATATAGTCAATTGGGTGGGAGACTGGATAGACGCCTTCTCAGGTTTTGGAGCCGCCCTGAAAACCGTGGGCACTATTTTGGGCGGATTGCTCTCGGTGTTGGGTACAGTTGTAAAGGTACTATCAGATTTTGCCACTAAAAATACATTTGTACGCGTAGTTATTAACTCCGTTGTGACCGCCTTAGTGGCCTACAAAGTGGCCGTCTTAATGGCGTCAAAGGCTACAAAAACGTTTATCTCGAGTATAGGGGGCTTGTACAAAGCTTTGGTGAAAAGCATTGCTATCATGTATTTGAAGGTCAAAGTATACGGCTTAGCCACCGTTGCTACTCGAGCGTTTAATGCCGCGCTGAAGTCTAACCCGATTATGTTAGTAGTGGGGCTGATAGCTACACTTGTTGCAGCCATAGTCAGCTATACCGATGAAACCGAGGAGGCCGCCGAAGCTACTGACTCCTGGAAGGAGGCAACTGAGGAAGCCGCGCGGCAGTACGGAGAGCAAAAAAGCAACATTGAGCAACTTATAAGAGTGGCCGAAAATGAGAATTACAGCCTAAAGCGCCGAAAGCAAGCTATTGAGGAACTGAATAAAATAGTGCCGGATTATAACGCCTCGATTGATGAAACCACCGGAAAGTATACGGCGAGCAAGGAGGCGCTGGATAATTATCTAAAATCACTCAAGCAAGAACTCAAGCTGAAGGCCCGTAGTAAAGCACTCGGAGAACTTGCCGGCGAAATTACGGTGGCTGAGGACGCCGAGGGTAAAGCACTGAAGGACTACTGGGCGGTGTATAATGAAGAAATGAAGGGTAAGGATCTCACCGGCAGGGCTAAGAGAAACAACCGGTTAGAAACAAATCCGGAGTTTCACATCATGAATGATAAAATGCGTAAGGCCTGGAATAAGGTGAAGGAAGCTCGAAAGGAGGTAGACGCGAAAAATGCAGCTTACTCTGATTATGAGAAAACGTACACGAAAGAGAAGGAGGAGTATGACGCATTAAACCCTGAAGTGGATGAAGTGGAGCCGCTGACCATAGATGGGAAGGATAAAGACAGGAAGCCTCACGGAGGGTATGGCGCAGACGCAACGGCGAAGTATCTGAAGCCGCTGGAGAATGAGCATAAGAAGAGCAACGCCGTGCTCGAGGCCGGAAAGTATGAGGAGGAGATTGACCGCGACATCGCCAAGGCGCGCGAACAAATTCGTTATTGCCTGGAGATCCAGCAGGCCATGGAGCAAATGCGCGCCGAAACGTCAAAGACCCAGACTAAGACCTTAGACGACATTACCGCCAAGGAGGTAGAGGCCGAAGCAAAAATGTATGAGGCCGAGGAGAAGTTGTCGGAGCTCTACTTTAAAAAGGACATGCAGGGCTACGACCGGCGCCTGAAGGAGTCCGAGAAGTTCGCCGAAGCTCAGAAGCAGGCCACCATCAAGCAGGCCGCCGAGGGTAAAATCACCTTAGAGGAGGCAGAGACCGCAATTCTCGACATCGAGCGCCGGGCAGCCTCCGAGCAATTGGCCATAGCCACCGAACGCGCCGAATCTATCGCCAAGGCCGACGGCATCAGCGAGGAGGAACGCACGAAGCAGGCCGAGGCCGCAGCCGCCGAGCGCCTGAAATTGAGCACCACCCTCTTTCAGGCGGAAATGGCCGGATATGATCAGCGCCTGAAGGCGGCCGAAGCTTTCTACGAGGTACAGAAAACCACGGCTATGAAGGCCGCGGCCGAGGGGCGCGTGACCATGGAGCAATCGCAGGCCTACACCCTGCAGATGGAGCGCCAGCAGACGGCCGAGCAGCTGAAAATAAACACCGAGCGCGAGGCCGCAATTCGTGCCGCCCAGGGCATCAGCGCCGAGGAGCAGCGCAAACAGTTGGAGCAGGTGATGACCGAGCGCCGGCGCCTGCAGCAGCAGGACCTGACGCAGACGGCCAAGTGGGTGGAGATGGTCCGCGAGATGGAGACCAACGCCAACGGCCCCGCGGGCATCGCGGCGAAGTTTAACCGCCTGCGCGAGCAGCTCGACGCGGAGTATAACGCCGTAATTGAGGCTAAGCGAAAGCAGGGCGAGGACGTGGAGGCCTTAGAGCAGGAATTCGCCCGCCGGAAAGCCGCGCTGAATTATCAGGAGGACGAGGCCATGCGCGACATTAAGGCGAACGCCGGAGTGTCGTGGGCCGACGAGTATGACCGCGAGCTTGCGGCCC
>CAZLMV010000186.1:0-3791 GCA_964560625.1 uncultured Bacteroides sp.
CGGGCGTGGCCGGTGATGGAGTCGACTTCGGTGACCATGCCGACGTGGCCGACGCGTTTGGATTTGCCGCCGCGGGAGAAGAAGAGGAGGTCGCCGGGGCGGAGGTCGGCGGGGTCAACGGGTTTGCCTTGGTTTGCCTGAATGGAGGAGCTGGCGCCGAGGGTCATGCCAAAGTTGCGGAAGACGTAGCCGGTGAAGCCGGAGCAGTCAAATCCGGCGGGGGTTTTGCCTCCGGAGCGGTAGCGAGTGCCGGTGAATCGGCGGGAGAAGGCCACCATTTCGTCAAGGAGGGTTTCGTTGACGTATTCGGGGAGTTCGAGGAGCCATGGAGCGTAGACCACGCCATAGTCTTCGAGGGAGAAGCGGTCGTGTTCGTTGAGCTCGATGGGCAAATCAAAATCGGCTCCGGTTAGGGTGTCAACCGGAGCCGTGTAAGTTGCAGTGACGATAGCGGCGAGCGTCAGGAGATTCATAAGTGAGTGAATCCTTGGGCTTTAAGGGTGATTTCTTCGCCGTTGCGACCAATGAGGGCGCATCCTTGGTCTTCGGGCGACATGTGGCCGATGACCCGGACGCCTTTGAGGCGGCTGACGGCTTCGTGGGCGGTCAGGGGGACGGTGAAGAGCAGTTCGTAGTCTTCGCCTCCGTTCATGGCGGCGGTGACGAGGTTCATGTTTAGTTCTTCGGCCATGACGGCGGTCTGATAGTCAATGGGGATGCGGTCTTCGTAGACCCGACAGCCGGTTTTGGAGGCTTTGCAGAGGTGCATGAGCTCGGATGAGAGGCCGTCGCTGACGTCAATCATGGAGGTGGGGACGATGCCGGCGTCGGCGAGTTCCTTGATGATGTCGCGTCGGGCTTCGGGCTTGAGTTGGCGTTCCACGAGGTATTCCTTGCCGGAGAAGTCGGGCACGAAGTCTTTGTGGCCCGCGGAGGCGGTTTTTTCGCGTTCAAGGAGTTGGAGGCCCATGTAGGCCGCGCCGAGGTCGCCGCTGACGCAGATGAGGTCAGTGGGTTTGGCGCCGCTGCGATGCACGGCCTTGCCTTCCTCAACGTCGCCAATGACGGTGCAGGAGATGACGAGTCCGGCGCGCGAGGCGGTGGTGTCGCCGCCGACGAGGTCTACTCCATAGACTTCACACGCTAAGCGCAATCCGGCGTAGAGTTCCTCGAGGTGTTCGACGGTGAAACGGGTCGAAACGCCCAGACCAACGACGAGCTGGCGCGGGGTGCCGTTCATGGCGTAGATGTCGCTGAAATTCACCACTGCGGCCTTGTAGCCCAAGTGTTTAAGGGGAACGTAGGTCAGGTCAAAGTGTACACTTTCGAGGAGCATGTCGGTGGAGACGAGGATGTCGCGCTTGGATTCATAGCGAATCACGGCGGCGTCGTCGCCCACCGACTTGATAGTCGAGTCATTGAGTTTGGGGAGCTCAGCGGTGAGACGGTCAATGAGGCCGAATTCGCCCAAGGAGGAGATTTCCGTTTCCATTTTAGGAGCGTTTTACGAGTTCGCGCATGATTTCCACGACAATGGGCTGGGCCTTTACGGCAGCCTTCTGCACTTCTTCGTGGGTGGGTACGTCGGTGATTTCTTTGCCGCCGAGGTCAGTGATTACGCTGAGGCCGAACACTTTCATGCCGGCATGGTTGGCCACAATGACTTCGGGAACGGTCGACATGCCGACGGCGTCGCCGCCGATGACGCGGAAATATTCATATTCAGCGGGGGTTTCAAACGTGGGGCCGGTCACGCCAACGTAGACGCCATGCATGATGCGGATGCCTTTTTCGTCGGCAATCTTGTCGGCTAAGGCTACGAGGTCTTTGCTGTAAGCCTCGGTCATGGCCGGGAATCGCGGGCCGAGTTCGTTGTAGTTCTTGCCGCGGAGGGGATTTTCGGGGAAGAGGTTGATATGGTCGGTGATGATCATTACGTCGCCCACTTTGAATTCCTTATTCATGCCGCCGGCAGCGTTGCTAACGAAGAGGGTGTCGATTCCCAAGGCTTTCATCACGCGGACGGGGAAGGTTACTTGCTTCATGTCGTAGCCTTCGTAGTAGTGGAAACGGCCTTGCATGCCGAGGACTCGCTTGCCGCCTAAGTTGCCGATGATGAGGTTGCCGCTGTGGCCTTCGACGGTTGAGACGGGGAAGTTGGGGATTTCCGTGTAGGGGATGAGCTGTTTGTCTTCAATATGGTCAACGAGGGCGCCGAGGCCGGTGCCGAGGATGATGCCGGTTTTGGGCATTTCGCCCTGGATGCGTTTCCGGAGATATTCTGCGGTGAGTTTGATTTTTTCTAACATATGATGGGGAGGCTTATAGTTTATAGTTTATAGTTTATGGTTTATGGTTTATGGTTATGATTTTTCTTCGCGGTCAATCAGGGCCGTGATAGTGTCGGAGAAATCCTCGGCGCCGACGTTGCTTTCAGCCACGTTGGGGATGAGTTTGACGCTGATGGGGAGGTAATAGAGGCGCGATTTCAGGCCTTTGGGGAGTCCGGAGAGGCTGCGGAGGCGCATGGCGTCTTTTTCCGTAGTGATGACAATGGTCTTTTTCGGGTTGGGCGATGACTTGATTTTGGCAATCAGGTCGGCCATGTCGCTGCGGTTGTAGTTATGATGGTCGGCAAAAATCATGCTGCTGACCTTGGCGCCGGTCGATTTGATGTGTTTGATGAACTCCTTGGGGTGGGCAATGCCGGCCAGGGCGATTACATAGTCCGTGGAGTCCAAGTTGGCGAGGGATTGCAGACCGCCGGTGCAGTCCGGGAAGACGGGCTGCACGTCCTCATATATATAGGTGCTGAAATAGAGCTTCTGATAGGGGTAGAGGTTGAGGTTTTTGACGAAGAGGCGATATTCGAGCTGCTTCATGTTGGGCGGACACTTGGTCACGACGACAATGTCGGCGCGATGGAGCGCGCCCTTGTTTTCGCGCAGACGTCCGGCCGGGAGCATGGAGTCTGAGTAAACGGGGCGGGAATATTCGGTCAAAACCACTGACACTTTGGGCTTTACATAACGATGCTGGAAGGCATCGTCGAGCAAAATGAGATTGAGCGTGGGGTCAATCTCACGCATGCGGTCAATGCCGGCGCAACGGTCCTCACACACGGCCACCATGACACCCTGGTCGCCAAATTTGCGGTAGATTTGGTAGGATTCATCGCCGATTGTGGAGGCATTGGCCTTCTCGTCGGCAAGGACAAATCCGGAGGTTTTACGGTTATATCCGCGGGAGAGGACGCCGATTTTGTAGCGCCCGCTGAGGAGGCGGATGAGATACTCCGTGTGAGGCGTCTTGCCGGTGCCGCCAACCGAGATATTGCCGACAACTAACACGGGGATATCAAATTCGCGCTGAGAGAGAATGCCGAAGTCAAACATCTTGTTACGCGTAGCGGTGACTGCTCCATAGACCAGCGAGAGCGGTTTCAGGAGCAGACCCGACATGAGTTTTTGAGATGTTGACTTGCCGTCTGACATGATGCGTTATTTGATGATAATCGTTTCAACTTTGCACTGCACACGGGGGGCATTTTTGATGCGCTCTAAGTGCTGATAGAGCTCCATGGTCTCGGTGTCGAAGCCGGTCATAGCGGCGGTGTTGAGGCCTTCCATGTCGAGGAGGCTTTCCCACCATTCGCCTTCGATTTTCGGGTAGGTTTCCACGCGGTAAGTGGTGAGATTCAGGTCCTTGGCCATATCGAGAACCGTGGAGCGCAGCGAGCCGAGCTTGTCAACCAGTCCGATCTTTTTGGCGGTGGCACCGTCCCAGACGCG
>CAZLMV010000187.1:0-3785 GCA_964560625.1 uncultured Bacteroides sp.
CGCCGGCACCCGCACCCTCCTCCTAAAATACGCCAAATTCACCCTCCTCTAACCCATTTCTCAATTTTTTTTCGTATATTTGCGGTCAAATATGGACCAATCAGGATTAATCTACAAACTTTTCCGTCAGCCCACCGATAATCTGCTGATTCAGTTGTTTCGCTACACTTTTGTGGGCGGAGCGGCTTTCATTGCCGATTACCTGACCCTGACCGCACTGACGGAGCTCTGCGGGGTCCACTATTTGCTCTCGGCCACCATTGCCTTCATTATCGGCCTGGTGATAAACTATGCCATCAGCACCCAATGGGTCTTCAATCCTGACCCGGACATCCATAAGTCTGCAGCAATTAAACGCATTGAATTCATCGGCTACACGATAGTGGGCGTCATCGGCCTCGGTCTCAACGCCTTAATTATGTGGATAGCAACTGACTATATTGGTATTCACTATATGCTCTCCAAGCTCATATCCACCGCCATAGTGTTTCTCTGGAACTTTATCGGGCGCCGAATCCTGATGGCCCGCACCAATAAAATAGCCGCCCGCCAAGAATTTAACCTAAATAACTCTCACTCCTAAAAAGCACCCATTACTTCCCCATGACGCAACCCGCAAAAATTGCCATAATAGCCGGCGCAGGTCCCGCAGGATTAACTGCCGCAAAAGAGCTTATTGACCGCTCTGACATCCACCCCGTAGTCTTCGAAGCTTCTGACGAAATCGGAGGCATTTCCAAGACCGTAAAACATGGCGGCAACCGCATTGACATCGGTGGCCACCGCTTCTTCAGTAAGAGTGACCGCGTGATGCAATGGTGGAATTCGGTCATGCCCTTGCAGTCGGCACCGGCTCTTGACGAAATCTTGTTAGGCGAACGCATGGGGGAAGGAATTGTTAACTCCACGAAGAAGGACTCCATCGAGGCCGATCCGGAGCAGTCCGATCGAGTGATGTTAGGGCGTCGACGCGTCAGCCGCATTTACTATTTGCGGAAATTCTTTGACTATCCCATCTCGCTGTCGTGGCAAACAATCTCCAACATGGGGTTAGGACGCACCCTTTCGGCCGGATTCGGTTATTTAGGCGCAATGATTAACAAACGCCCGGAAAAATCCCTCGAGGATTTCTACATTAACCGATTTGGCAAGAAACTCTACACGATGTTTTTTGAGGACTACACGGAAAAGGTCTGGGGCCTTCACCCCTCAAAATTGGGTGCCGACTGGGGCTCCCAACGCGTCAAGGGCCTCTCAATCATGGCCATTCTTAAGGACGTCATCACCAAGCAATTTGGCAAGCGCGACGCCTCAAAAGTGGAAACATCGCTGATTGAAGAATTTATCTATCCGAAATTAGGACCGGGGCAACTTTGGGAAACCGTGGCCGCCGACATGGTTCAGAGCGGCGGTGACCTTAAGATGATGACTTCGGTTACTGATGTCAACGTGGAAAACGGAAAGGTGGTCTCCATCACCGTGACGAACAATGACACGGGCGAAAAAACCACTCACCCGTGTGATTACTTCATTTCCTCCATGCCCTTGAAGGAACTGATTGCAGCCATCAGAGGCATCGAAATCCCCGCCGACGTCAAAAAAGCAGCCGACGAACTGCCTTATCGCGACTTCATGACCGTCGGTCTGCTCGTCGACAAGCTCAAAATCAAGAATGAAACGAAGCTGAAAACTTACATGGACCGAGTGCCTGACACCTGGATCTACGTCCAGGAACGCGACGTCAAGCTCGGACGCATCCAGATTTTCAATAACTGGTCGCCCTACATGGTCAGCGATTTCAAAAATAAAATGTGGATTGGTTTAGAGTATTTCTGCTTTGAGGGCGATGAAATGTGGCAGATGCCTGACCAAGAGTTCATCGACTTAGCCATCAAGGAGTTAATCCATATTGGAATCATTGAAAGCGCTTCCGACGTGGAGGACTCCGTGCGCATCCGCATCAAAAAGGCTTATCCCGCCTACCATGGCTCTTACTATCAGCTCGACAAAATCAAAGAGTTCCTCAACGGAATCGAAAACCTTTACTGCGTGGGCCGCAACGGCCAGCACCGCTACAACAACATGGACCACTCCATGCTGACGGCTATGGAAACCGTTGACCACATCATCGAGGGCTCTACGGCCGACAAATCAGCCATTTGGAACGTCAACACCGAGACAGAGTATCATGAGAATAAACAGGGATAAATTCTCCCTTCTCTATCTGATTTCAGCGGTGGAAATGCTTGCGTTTCTGCTGCTGATGCCCGTGGCCGGACGCGAACCTTCGGACACGGTGACTTATTTTTCAGCCTTCGACACTCTGATGTCAGGCCAATTAGATAGTTTTCGCACTCCGCTTTACCCGCTGTTCGTCGGGACTTTACGCGCGCTTTTGGGGTCAACGTGCGGACGCATCTGCGCCGTGTTAATCCAAATTGCAGTTTTTCTCTGCTCCATTTCTTGGTTCAGAAAGTTAGCTACGAGCCTGATAAACAACACAAAAGTGGTGTTTTGGATCACGGCCATTTACGCCCTTTATCCCGGGCCACTGACGCTTAACGCCTGCCTGCTGACAGAATCCTTCGCCCTGTCGGGGATGACTCTGCTGCTCTGGCTCTCCTTTAAAGCTTTCACCCGGGCCGAATGCAAATCCGCCATTTGGGCAGCGGTGCTGCTCATTCTGATGATTTTCCTGCGCCCGGCGTTCATTTTCCTGCCTTTCGTGTTAGGCCTGTTTTGGCTTCTTGCCGCCTTGCGAAAGGGGCTCCGCAGAGTAGCCGCAATTTCCTTAGGCGGAATCTTGATCTCCATCATTGCCTTGGGGGTCTACAGCTTGGAAATCAAACGGTTATATAACGTAATGGCCCCCTCAACCGTCTCCTCCTGTAATAACTATTTCACCATTCGCGGCGCAAACCTCGTGACGGCCTCTCCCACCCCCCATCCCCGGTTAAATGAGTCCATCGACTCCATTTTAGCCGTGCGCCCCACCCCCGGCACCATTGATGAAACATGGACGGAGATTCAAGCCCTCCGACGTGCCGCGTCGGCAACCGAAGTGGCCGACTATGTTGCGCAGACCATGAATAATTCACCCGTGGAATGCGTGAAATTCATCCTTACTGACCGCTTAGCCTCGGCCCTCAAAGACGATGCTGTTTATGGCGGTTATGTCTTGCCGCCGGTGCGCGCTTTGACCAAGCTCTTTGCGCCAAACATTGGAGCAGCAATGGCTCTGCTGCTGATTTCATGCATAATTATTGCTCGCAGGGATCTTCGCCGACGCCAATTTTCCCTCTATTGGTGGCTAACAGTAACCCTGACGTTGGCCATGATTTCCACTTCCATCATCGGCGCGCAAGACGAATGGCAACGCCTCATCCTCCCGGCCTATCCCTGCCTGCTGCTCCTCTTAGCCGAAACGTTCATAACCGCCGCCCATGCTGCCGGCTATGCCAACCCCCACCGTGATCACTTGACATAGACGTTGAATTTGGGCAGGAGGCGCAGGGGGCGCCAGGATTCTTTGGCGGCGCGCAGGGCTTCGGAGCCGGCGTCGTCTTGGCGGTTGGCATAGGCCAAGCGCGGGTAGAGTTCTTTCATCTTGGCGGCGAAGAGGTGGGCCAAGGTTTCGCCTGAGCCGGCAATGGCATGGTTGGCCTTTTCGACGTGGACGTGGAGAGTGTCATGCTTGATCTCGCCCACGGTGAAGCCGGCAACTTCCCCATCAGCCATCTTCAGCACTCCCCCGCGGAAATAAGGGGCAAAGTCGCGCCAATGGA
>CAZLMV010000188.1:0-3746 GCA_964560625.1 uncultured Bacteroides sp.
ACTGCGGCCTGGTGCTCTTCGCCATCCTGATGCTCAACACCACCGCAATGACCGGTGCTATCATGCAGATGCTCTCTCACGGCCTGATGACCGCCCTCTTCTTTGCCCTCATCGGTATGATCTACGGCCGCACTCACACCCGCGACATCCGCCAGATGGGCGGCCTGATGAAAATCATGCCCTTCTTGGCCGTCTGCTATATGATTGCCGGTTTCGCCTCCCTCGGCCTCCCCGGCCTCTCCGGTTTCGTTGCCGAAATGACCATCTTCGTCGGCTCGTTTGAGAATACTCACCTCCTCAACCGCGTCTTCACCATCATTGCTTGCTGCTCTATCGTAATCACCGCGGTCTATATCCTCCGCGTTGTCGGCAAGCTCCTCCTCGGCCCGGTTTACGACAAACACCACGAAGAGCTCACCGACGCAACATGGTGGGAACGCACCTCGACCGTCACGCTCATCATCTGCGTCGCCGCCATCGGTTGCTTCCCCAACTTCTTCGCTAACTTGATTCGCACAACATTCTCGCCCGAGATTTTCAAGGTGCTCGGAATGTAATTACTTCAAAAACTACTCTTTGAACCAATGGATTACTCACAGTTTTTAGTAATGAAACAGGAAATCGCCCTCCTGGTCGTCTTCCTGCTGGTCTTCCTCTATGACACCTTCCTGTCAAAGCGGGCCCTCAACTTCCTCCAAGGCTTCACGATAATCCTCTTCGGCCTGCTGACCGTCGCCGGATTCTGCTGCCTCTGCCCCGGCGATACTCTGACGGCCTTCGGCGGAATGTATGAAACCTCACCCGTCATCGCTTGCATCAAGAATATCCTCAATGTCGGTGTCCTCATCGTCCTCGTGCAGGCCATCTCGTGGAATAATTCTGAACATCAAATCGTGCGCCGCGGCGAGTTCCTCGAGCTCATCCTCGTCACTCTCTTCGGCATGTATCTGATGATCTCCGCGCGCCACTTCCTGCTCTTCATCATCGGCCTCGAATGTGCTTCTCTCCCCCTCGCCGCCCTCGTCGCCTTTGAAAAGAACAAGTATGAGAGCCACGAAGCCGCCATCAAGTATATCCTGACCGCCGTCTTCTCCTCTGCCATCTTCATGATGGGCCTGAGCTACGTCTACATGCTCTGCGGCTCCCTCTACTTTGAAGGCATCGCCGCTCATATTGCCACTCAGCCCATCTCAGCCATGCTCATCGTGGCCTTGGCCTTCGTGATTGCCGGCGTCGGATTCAAGCTCTCGCTCGTCCCCTTCCATCTCTGGACCGCCGACGTCTACCAAGGTGCCCCCACCTCCGTCACCTCCTATCTCAGCGTAATCTCCAAAGGCTCAGCCGCGTTTGCCTTCCTCGTGATTCTCACCCAATGCTTCGGCGCCGTCTACTCCCAAGTGTGGGAATGGATGCTCTACGCCCTCATTATCCTGACCATCACCGTCGGCAACCTCTTCGCCCTGCGCCAAACCAACATGAAGCGTTTCCTCGCCTTCTCCTCTATCTCTCAGGCCGGTTACATCATGCTCGGCATCGTTGGCAACAACGACCACGCCGCTGCCTCGCTCATGTTCTACATCCTCGTCTACATCTTCTCTAACCTTGCCGCCTTCGGCGTGATCCAAGCCATTGAAAACGCCACCGGCAAGCTCAACATGACCGACTATCGAGGCCTCTACAAGAGCAACCCCCACCTGAGCTTCGTCATGATGCTCGCCATGTTCTCCCTGGCTGGTATTCCTCCCTTCGCCGGATTCTTCTCAAAGTTCTTCATCTTTGCCGGCGCCCTGTATGAAACCGCCTCCGTGGCACTCTATGTCTTGGTGCTCATCGCATTGATTAACACCATCATCTCGCTCTACTACTACTTGCTCGTGGTCAAAGCCATGTTCCTCAGCGCCGACGAACCTGTCATTGCCCCCTTCAAGTCTACCTGCTCTGAGCGCGTCGCCATGTGGGTCACCGTCGCCGGAATCCTCGCCCTCGGCCTCGTCCCCTGCTTCTACAATCAAATCCTCCTCCTCTTCTAACCCTCCCCAATCAACGTTTCAACACTAATCCCTCCTCCCTCAAGCCAAGATTCGCGGCAGCCGACCCTCCCCTCTCCCCGTCGGCTGCCGTTAACTTTTACCCATGAACCCCACAAAATCCCCCGAAACTGACCTCCGATGCGGACGCTACGCCGCCCACTGGTCCGGACCCCTTGGCCGCGGGCTCATGGCCGGCGACGGCCGCTCCATAGTCGGCCTATGGTTTGAAGGCCAACGCCACTTCGGCTCAACCCTCGCCCCGAACTACACTCTCGACGAATCCCGCCCCGAATTCCATGCCGCCCGCCGCTGGCTGACTGAATACTTTGCCGGACGCAACCCTAACCGCATGCCCCCCATCCGCCTCTCAGGCACTGACTTCCAGCGGCGCGTCTGGATCGCCCTCCTAACCATCCCATGGGCCCAAACCACCACCTACGCCCACCTCGCCTCCCGCCTAAACACCTCCCCCCGAGCCATCGGCTCCGCCGTCGCCCGCAACCCCATCTCCCTCATCATCCCCTGCCACCGCGTCATCAGCACAAAAAACACCCTCACCGGCTACGCCGCCGGCCTCCCCCTAAAACACCTCCTCCTCACCCTCGAACTATCCCCCTCCCTTCTTCCCCTAATGCTTTAAATTAAGTCGGTGGGAAAGGGCGGATGGGGGTGTTTTCGGATGGAGAGGGTGGTGAGGGTTTGGGGGTCGAGGGGGAGGGTTTGGCTGTAGGCGGGGAGGCAGAGGCGGGGGTGAGGGGTGCGCGGGGAGTGGATTATGAAGGCTTCGTCGATGTAGGCGGGAGCGGCGAGGATTTCGGCCAGGCGGCGGTGGTCGTCGAGGTTGTCGGAGTTTTCGAGGTTGATTTCTAAGGGGATGACATAGAGTGGGTGGGCGGCGGAGACGTGCATGTCAAGGAAGGATTGGGGCGGAATGTCGGCGGGGTCGGCCACTTCGTAGGTGAATTGGTCGGGGGCGATTTCGCGGATGGTGAAGCGGCGCGGTTGCCAGTCGTAGACGTAGAGGTAGGAGTTGTCGCGGCCGATGAGGTTGTTTACCAAGTTGATGAGCTCCGGCGCGGTGTTTTTAAGAAACAGTGAGTGAGGGTGGTGCGGGTCATAGAGCTCGGAAAGCAGGGTGCGGAAACGTTTGTGTCGGTCGTCGGCGGGGCTGAGGCGTTGCCATGTGCGCCAGGTGAGCCATGCGGGAAAGGGGCGGGTGTCTTCCATGAACGTAAGGCGGTGAATTTCATCGCTTTCGGGGTCGAGCTGGCCGTCAATGCTGCCCGTGGTGAGTTGGGATTGGTCAATGGGCGTGTCGGGGTGGAGGTGATATTTGAGATTTTCCTCCGGGGGCACGAGGATGAAGGCGTCCCAATACTCCGGGCTGTCGGCCAGGCGGACGCGAAATTCATAGGGCTTGAGCAGCCATGTCATGCCGTCATATTCGTAGCAAAACGTCAGGCGGCTCCCCTTGGGAAAGATCCAAAATCGGGAGTTGCCGCCGTCGGAGTCGTCAATCCAAATTCCGTCAAGGGAGATCGCAATCAGCTGCTCGCTCTCCTTGCGGAGGCCTTCGGGGAGCACCAATGAGCGGCAAATCCGGGTGATGAGGGTCAGCCGGGAGTACATCCAAAGCGGCGTGCAAGGCCAGAGGCGCTCGGGGTCGCCGCTGAGCCGGCTCTCGATGGCGTTTAATATCTCGTCAAAAGCCAACGG
>CAZLMV010000189.1:0-3716 GCA_964560625.1 uncultured Bacteroides sp.
AAGGATAAACCCCGCGTCAGCATCGCCGCCAAGCTCGTGGCCGACCTTCTGAGCGCCGCCGGCGTGACCCGCGTAATCACCATGGACCTCCATGCCGACCAGATTCAGGGATTCTTCGACGTCCCCGTGGACCATCTCTATGCCTCGTCCGTCTTCATCCCTTACATTCAGAGCCTTAAGCTCGAAGACCTCGTGATCGCATCGCCCGACGTCGGCGGCGCAAAGCGTGCCAACTCCTACGCCAAATATTTCAACGTGCCCCTGATTCTCTGCCACAAGCAGCGCGCCAAGGCCAACGTCGTAGAGAAAATGACCGTCATCGGCGACGTCAAGGACAAAAACGTAATCATCATTGACGACATGGTTGACACCGCCGGCACCATCACCAAGGCCGCCGACCTCATGAAGGAAAACGGCGCCAAGAGCGTCCGCGCCCTCTGCAGCCACGCCATTATGAGCGACCCCGCCTCCGAGCGCATCGACGCTTGCGCCCTCAGCGAAATGATGTTTACCAACTCCATTCCCTTCACCAAGGAGTGCAAAAAGGCCACGATTCTGACCGTTGCCCACCTTTTTGCCGACACCATCCGTCGCGTCCACAACAACGAATCCATCTCCAGCCAATACCTGATTAAGTAATTGGTTTTACAGGACTTACAACAGGAATGTCGCCGCCGGGCTGCCAAAAAGCTCGCGGCGACATTGCAGTTTCCGGACTTCCGCTTCCCCACCCGACTGAGCGCCGAGCAGGCCACGAGCGACGACCTCGCCGCCCTGCATGCCGCCATGATTCCGCCGGGGTTGACGGTGGCTGACCTTACCTGCGGCCTCGGAATTGATGCCTTCCACTTGGCCCGCCGCGCCACCAGGGTCACGGCCATAGACCTCGACCCCACGGTCAGCGCGGCCATTGAGCCCAACGCTAAAGCCTTGGGACTCAGCAACGTTACGGCGGTAAATGCCGACTGCGCAGAGTGGCTCCGTCAGGCCGAATCCGGAAGTTTTGATGTCTGCTTCATCGACCCCGCCCGCCGCGGCGACGACGGACGGCGACTTTTCTCGCTCCATGACTGCCGTCCGGACGTCACGGAGCTCCGCGCGGAGATTTTTCGCGTGGCTAAGCGCTTGATAGTTAAGATGTCGCCCATGTTGGACCTCGACGCCGTGATTCGCGAGCTACCGGGCGTGGAGCGGGTCTATGTGCTTGGCACTCAGGGCGAATGTAAGGAAATTGTGGCCGACGTCAGCCCCGACTTTGCCGGCGAACCGGAGATCATAGTGCAGACCATTGGCCACCCGGATTTCCGCTTCCGTCGCAGCCAATTGCCTGTGGCCGAGGAATTTGGCGCCGACATTCAGCCCGGCGACATCATCGGCGAACCGTGGCCGACAATCATGAAAGCATGCCCTCGAGCGGCCCTCTCCGGGCGAAAATTGCACCCCGAGACCCACCTCTGGCTCAACCCCGCCCCCGATTTCCCCGGCAAATTATATAAGGTGGAACGCATCGAGGAATTCAGCTCCGGCAACATCAAACGCCTTGCCCGACAAGGAGTTGAGGCCTCCGTCGCCGTCAAAAACCTCCCCATCACCGCCGCCGACCTCTCCAAGCGCCTCAAAGCCAAAGAATCCTCCACCTGCCGCTTGATGGGCTGCACCGTCGCCCCCACCCGTCGCCTCATGCTCTTCCTCTCCCCTACATGACCTCACTCCCTGACATACTGAACCTTAGACTCCATCAGCGAGACATCAACCGATTAGTGGCAACGGCCGACATGGAGGCCGTATATGCCGAAATTTTCAGCGAGAATCAGCGCGTTGCTTATAATGCTTTGTGGGTGCTGACTCACATGCCGCCGCGCTTTAACCCGTGGCTTTCAGAAAAGCGTAACGAGATGATTGACACGCTTTTATCAGAGACACACATAGGCAAGAAGCGCCTCCTCATGAACTTGCTGAATCGGCTGACAACAGAGCCTCACGACATTCGCACAGACTATCTGGACTTCTGCCTGCGCAAAATCAACTCGGAAGAGCCTTATGCAATCCGCTCCTTGGCCATCAAACAGGCCTACGAGCAGGCAAAACATTACCCGGAGCTCCTAACGGAACTCCGGGAGGAATTAGAATTAATGAGTACTCAGCCGCTGCCCCCTGGCCTCCAATGCACCCTCCGGCATATTGGCAGCAAGGTGGGAATTGATTAGCGTGAGGCGCGCTGGTGGAGGAGGCGCATGGACTGCAAGATGGCCGGGTTTTGGGCGGCTACGTTGGTCGTCTCTGAGGGGTCAATCAGCAGGTTAAAGAGCTGTTCCTCAGGCTGGTTGCCGTTTTCAATCACCGGGCCCCAGTTGGTCATGGTGGTGTAGTTCGACGCGGGAATATACTTCCACTCGGGCGTGCGGACGCTCTGTATGAACGTGTGGTTGATCTCGGAAACCCAGGGGCGCGGCTCGTCGGTCTTGCCCAAGAGCTGCGCGAGCTGGTCGGTGGTGTCAGGCGCGCCCCCTTCGGGAATGTCGGCGTTGATGAGCGATGCGAAGGAGCCAATGAGGTCAATGTGGCTCATAAGGGTCTTATTTTCACCCTCTTGCGCCTTCACTGCGGCGGGCCAACGCACAATCATCGGCACCATCGTACCCCCTTCATAGCCGGAATATTTCGCGCCTCGGAACGGGCCCGTGGGCGTGTGGCCGTTGAGCAATTCAATGGCCTGGTCGGCATATCCGTCATCAAGCACGGGGCCATTGTCGCTGGTCAGCACAATCAGCGTGTTGTCGGCAATGCCGGCGGCCTCCAAGGCGTCCATCACCTGGCCTACGGTCCAGTCAAACTGCGCAATAGCGTCGCCGCGAAGACCCATCACGTTCTTGCCGCGGAAGCGTTCATGCGGCCAGCGGGGCACGTGGACATCGTTGGTGCAAAGATAGAGGAAAAACGGCTCATCCTTGTGCTCGTTGATGAAGCGCACGGAGTGGGCGGCAATGGAGTCGGCAATGTTTTCGTCCTTCCAGAGGGCCTTGCCGCCGCCTTTCATGTAGCCGATGCGCGAAATGCCGTCCACGATGGAGTGGTTATGGCCGTGGCTCCAGTCGAGTTTCAGCGAGTCGCGGTGGGTCACTCCCGTGGGCTCGCCGGGGAAGTTCTCGCGATAGCTGACGTAGATGGGCGCCGACGGGTCATAGTTGGCCACGGTGTCCTGCTCCAAATAGACGCAAGGCACTCGGTCAGCCGTGGCGGCCTGAATGTAGTGATAATCAAATCCGAGGTCGCGCGGGGTGTGGTTCAGTTTGCCGTTCCAGTCCTGCTGACCCGTGACTTCGCCCAAGCCTAAGTGCCATTTGCCGATGGCGCCGGTGTAATAACCCGCGCTCTTAAAGAGGTCGGCCATGGTAAACTGCTCCGGGCGAATGATGGAGCGCATGTTTCCGGCGGCGACGCCGGTGTCCTTCCTTCGCCAGGCATATTCGCCCGTCAGCAACGAATAGCGCGAGGGCGTGGATATTGCCGCCGTCGCGTGGCAATTCGTAAACTGAATGCCCTGCTCGGCAAGGCGATTCACGTTAGGCGTCTCTACGTTTTTGGCGCCGTAACACTCTAAGTCGCCATAACCTAAGTCGTCGGCAACCAGCAAAATAACGTTGGGGCGATCCTGTCCGCAGACGCTCAGCGCCGCGGCCCCCATTCCAATGAAAAGTCCAAATCTCCGCATATGT
>CAZLMV010000190.1:0-2287 GCA_964560625.1 uncultured Bacteroides sp.
CGTCTTTCGACACCAGATCCTAAGTCTGGCGCGGCTGCCATTACGCCACGTGCGCATGCCTTTTCTGACTGCAAAGTTACAGAATTTCGGGCAAGGAAGCAATAAATTTGGCCGAAATTTTTATCATTTGCGAAAAAATAGTTAACTTTGAGCCGTGAAAACGCCCGAAACATCCCTCGAAGAGCGCCTTCGCGACCCCGAAACGCGCCGCGCGGCCTTCCCTGAGCTTATCAATAAGTTCAGCGAGCCCCTGTATTGGCAAATCCGACGGATGGTTCAGAGCCATGACGACACCGACGACCTCCTGCAGAACGTCTTCATGAAGGCCTGGCAGTCAATGGACCTGTTCCGCGGCGACGCCAAGCTCTCGACGTGGCTCCACAAAATAGCCATCAATGAGGCGCTGACCTTCCTCCAAAGCCGCCAGCGCCGCCAGACCGAGAGTCTCGACAGCGAGGAAAGCGCCGCCGCCCGCGCCATTGAGGCCGACGAATGGATCGACGGCG
This sequence comes from uncultured Bacteroides sp., assembly GCA_964560625.1. Classification (GTDB taxonomy): domain Bacteria; phylum Bacteroidota; class Bacteroidia; order Bacteroidales; family Muribaculaceae; genus UBA3263. The sequence continues at coordinate 507 of CAZLMV010000190.1, forward strand.
ACGAAGCCGCCCAAAAGCTGCGCCGCGCCGTGGCCTCCCTGCCCGCCAAGCAGCAACTCGTCTTCAACATGAAATACTTTGACGAGATGAAATATGAGGAGATTGCCGAGATCACCGGCACCAGCGTCGGCGCGCTCAAGACATCCTATCATCTTGCCGTGAAAAAAATAGAGCAATTTTTAGAGGCTGATTAAACCTTATTAATAATATAGCGTCTAAGAATCAAAAAGAACGAGATATATGAATGACAAAACGCATAAACCGACCTTAGAGGAACTCGGCCTTGGTGGCAAAAGGGCCGCCGGGATGAAGGTCCCTGAGGGCTATTTTGACTCCTTTGCCGAGCGGATGATGGCCCAACTGCCCGCCGAGGAGCCGCAGGTTGTGGAGCTCCCGCGCCGAGGCCTTTGGGCCACGGTTCGCCCCTACGTCTACATGGCCGCAATGTTTGCCGGCATCTGGCTCATGATGAATATGTTCACATGGTTTGGCCCGGTTAAGGCGCCCTCGGCCGCCGACGATTCAGCCTCGCAAGCCCTCTTTGCCGAATTGGTGTCCTCGCCTCAGTCTGACGGTTACGTGGCCGATTACGTTTCCGATTTCAGCGATTATGACCTTTATGACGACCTTTACAACGCCGGATTTGACATTCCGGACAACCTTTAATCCTACCGTATGAAACAGATTCGAATCATCCTCTCGCTGCTCCTGCTCTCCTTTGCCGTGATGCCCGCGCTGGCCCAGAAAAAAGGCCCTCACCACCCTGACCGCAAGGAATGGATGGCCAAGATGCGCGAGGTCAAACATGAGTTCATGGCCAAAGAATTGCAGCTCACCGACGCGCAAAAAGCCCAATTCTTTGAGGTTTACGATAAGTGTGAAGACGCGCGCCACGCTGTGGAGCGCGAGGCCCGCGAGAAGGAAAAGGCAATAGAGAAGAAGGGCGACGCGGCCACCGACGCCGAGCTTGACGCCATAATTAATGATCAATTCACCATGGAGGAGCGCTTGAGCAAGGTGGACCGGCAATATCTGCCGCAGTTTCGCAAAATCCTGACGCGGCGCCAGCTTGCGCGGCTCAAACACGCCGAACGCAAGTTCATGCGCAAGCTCATGGAGAAAAAGAATGAAAACTGCCCGCCGCCTCCCGCTAAGTAATTTTTAAAGGTATGAAATTCATCAGATTAGCTTTATTTGTAGTGTCGATATTCAGTTTTTTTTCGGGTTTAGGGGCTGAGCCAACTAAGCCCGATTTTGCATTTCCCAAGACCGTCTCGCAAAACGCTGAGGCAGACCTCAAGACGGCCCTCAAGCAGAACCAAGGCCCGGAGATTCTTTCGGCCCTTATTCGCTATTCCTTGGCGCAGACGGCCATAGACCCGGAGCGCACCGAGGCCGTCGGCAAGCGCCTGATTGAGGTTGAGGCTAAGGTGGATGACCCCGTCACCAAGGCGATGATTCAGATTCTGCGCAGCCAGGTGATGGATGAAGATTCCTTGGCTTATGGCGCTTGGAAGCAGTATGAGGCCGAGTTGCGCAAGGCGTCCGTAATTGACTGGAAATTAGTGGTCAACGCCCAGCCGCAGTTCTTCCCCACGCTCTATGATTTCGCCGCCGCGCAGGCTCCGTTTGACCTCGTCAGCGCCGAAATGGCCGAATACTATAAGGATAGGCCCCTGTCGCGCCTCTATTGGCTCATCGGCGGCCATAGAGATTTTGACGCGCTGTTGGCCAACTATGACTCCATCAGCCAATATCCCGAGTCGGCATATCTGCTGACG
>CAZLMV010000190.1:2387-3637 GCA_964560625.1 uncultured Bacteroides sp.
GCCCTCGACGTGGTCAACGGCGCGCCGCAATCTGACGTGAAATTCTCCACCGTGAGAAATCAGATTTCCGTTTCTCGCGGCAAGGACCGCTTCTCGCCGGAAATTTATGCCGGCCCTAACTCTGACTACTCTCTGACGGACTTTTTCCGCGCTAACGTCATGACTGACCGCGGGTTATATCATCCGGGCGAGACGGCTCGCTTTGCCGCTGTGGTCATGAAGGGGGCTCCCAAGGGGACTACTCCTGCCGCCCAAAAGTCGGTGACGGCCTATCTGCGAAACGCTAATTATCAGCGAGTTGACACCCTTTTGCTCACCACCGACGACTTCGGCCGAGTCAACGGCGAGTTTGCCCTCCCCACTGACGGCCTCACGGGCAATTTCACCATTGAAATTGAAAATTTCGGCTCAACCCGCTTCACCGTAACTGACTATAAAGCACCCACTTTCGAGGTCAAAGCCACGGCCGAACGCCTCACGGAAGGCTCCGCCAGAGTCAGCGGCACCGCCATCGGCTATAACGGCTTCCCGATTGCCGACGCGGAGGTGACCGTCAGCATCTCGACCCTGCCGCGCTGGGTTTGGTGGCGCGATTTCCGCAATGTCGGCGCCAAGGAAGTGGCTGAAATAGAGGTCAAAACCGACTCCGAGGGCAAGTTTGAGGCCGACCTCGACTTCGAACCCACCGAGAATAGCCTCGTGGCCAAAGTCATCGCCGCATCGCCCACCGGCGAGACCCACGACGACTCGGCCTTCCTCCCCGCGCGTCCTTACTTCATCAGCGCCGAAATTCCCCAATTCCAGCTCGCCGGCAAAGCCCCGCAAATCAAGGCTTTAAATGCCAAAGGTGAGGCCGAAAACATCCCCTTGGTGGTCGAACTCATCGCCGCGAAGGATAGCACCATAATTCACCCTAATGCCGACTGGACTAACGTCCCCTCCGGCAAATATTCCATCAAAATCCGCCCCGAGGAGCCCGCATTTGCCTTCCCCTACGAGGGCGACGAATTCTTCGTCTACAGCCCCGACGACAAAATGCCGCCGGCGGAAATGCCCCTGTTCCTCCCCGTGAAATCCTGCGCCCCGGGCGACGAAATCCTCCTCGGCACCTCCTATGCCGACTCGCATATCCTGATGACCGTGTGGGACGGCAAGCAGGTCTTCTCCCGCCGCTGGCTCACCCCCGACGAAGGAAATTTCCGCGTCAAAGCCGAGATTCCCGACTCGGTCAACAATGCCTATGTCACCTT
>CAZLMV010000191.1:0-3621 GCA_964560625.1 uncultured Bacteroides sp.
ATTATTCCTCTTCTTCGCGCATGTTGTGGAAGACGTTTTGGACGTCTTCGTCTTCTTCGAATTTTTCGAGGAGTTTTTCGATTTTTTCGCGTTGTTCGGCGGTCACGTCCTTGAGGTCGTTGGGGATGCGTTCGAATTCAGAGGAGATGATTTCGTAGCCGTTTTCTTCGAGGTAGTGCTGGATGGTTGAGTTGGATTCGAAGGGGCCGTAGAGGATGATTTCGCCTTCGTCGCCGGCTTCGAGTTCGTCGACGCCGCAGTCGATGAGTTCGAGTTCGAGTTCGTCGAGTTCAACGCCTTCTTTGGCCTTGATTTTGAAGATGCACTTGTGGTCAAAGAGGAAGCTGAGGGAGCCGGAGGTGCCGAGGGAGCCGCCGTGTTTGGTGAAGTATGAGCGGACGTTGGCCACGGTGCGGGTGTTGTTGTTCGTGGCGGTTTCTACGACGATGGCGATGCCGTAGGGGCCGTATCCTTCGTAGATGATTTCCTTATAGTCAGAGGCGTCTTTGTCGGTGGCTTTTTTGATTGCGCGTTCAACGGTGTCTTTGGGCATGTTGGCGGCTTTGGCGTTGGCCATGAGGACGCGCAGACGGGGGTTGGTGTCGGGGTCGGGGCCGCCGGCTTTAGCGGCGATGGTGATTTCCTTGCCGATGCGGGTAAACGTTCTTGACATGTTGCCCCAGCGTTTGAGCTTGCGGGCTTTGCGGTATTCAAATGCTCTTCCCATGTTTGAGGAATTTATTGATTGATTGTTTGTTGATTAATTTTCGTAGAGGGGTGGTTAGCGGAGTTCGGCGCCGAGTTGGGCTTTGAGGGAGTTGATCACTTTGGTCATCACGGCGTCAATCTGCTTGTCCTGCAGGGTCTTTTCGGGATCCTGAAGGGTGAGGGCGATGGCGTAGCTCTTTTTGCCGGCGGGGAGGTTTTTGCCTTCGTAGACGTCAAAGAGCTCGACGCTTTGCAGGAGCTTTCCGCCGGCTTTTTCGACGATTTCGCGGACCGCGGCGAAGGCCACGGAGGAGTCAAGGAGCAGGGCCAAGTCGCGGCGCACGGGCTGCGTCTTGGGCAGCGGGGCGAAGGTGACGGTCTGCTTTGCGGCCAGGCGGGTGATGGCGTCCCAGTCGAGTTCGGCGAAGTAGACGGGGCGGTCAATGTCGAACTTGCGGAGCAACGCGGCCTGGAGCACGCCTAAGTGGCCTAAAACCTTGCCGGAGCGGGTCTGCAGGGCCATGGAGGCGGCGAAAATGTCGGTCATGTCGGAGGCCACGACCATGCGCACTTGGCTCTGGAGGCCGAGCACGCCGAGGATGCCTTCGACGTAGGCGCGCAGATGGTAAATCGTGGCTTCTTCGGCGGGGGCGAGCCATGAGCCGGTGCGGACATTGCCGGTGAGCCAGAGGGCTAAGCGCGAGCCTTCGGAATAGGGCGCGAGGGGTTGCTCCTTGGTCGCAACAGCCTCAGGATTAAAGCGATAGACGTTGCCATACTCGGCCATCATCAGGTCAGAGTTGCGGCGATTGACGTTGTGGGCAATCGACTCCAAGCCGCCGAACAGCAGCGTCTGGCGCATCACTCCGAGGTCCTGGCTCAGCGGGTTCATAAGGCTGACGCTATGGGCGGCCGGGAAGGTCTCGCCGTCAGCATAATAGGCCGTGGAAGTCAGCGAGTTATTGAGGATTTCATAGAATCCCTGGGCGGCGAGGCGGTCGAGGACCTTACGGGTCAGGGAGTTGGCAATGTCGGTGGGCGTCTTTTGGCTCAGCGTGGCCGAAAGGTGGTCAGTGAAACCGACGTTGTTATATCCGTAGATGCGGAGGATTTCTTCAATGACGTCGCAGGGGCGGGTCACGTCGACGCGATAGGTCGGAATCCGCAGGGTCATCTTGCCGCCATCTTCCTTTTCAATATGGATTTCGAGGGCGCGGAGGATGGTGCGCACGGCCTCGGCGGGGATTTCGGCGCCGATGAGGCGGTTGATTTCGTCGAAGGTGAGTTCGACCGTGGCGCGCTCAACGGGGGCCGGATAGAGGTCCACCACGGGACCGCAGATTTCGCCGCCGGCCAACTCAATGACCATCTTTGCGGCAATGTGGAGGGCATAGAGGCAGCCGTTGGGGTCCACGCCGCGCTCATAGCGGAACGAGGCGTCGGTGTTCAACCCGTGGCGGCGCGCAGCCTTGCGGATGGTCGTCGGGTTGAAGCATGCGCTCTCTAAGAAAATGTCTGTGGCTGACTCAGTTACGCCCGAATCCAAGCCGCCAAACACTCCGGCCAAACACATGGGCTCCTCCGTGTTGCAAATCATCAAGTCGCGCTCATGCAGCGTGCGCTCCACTCCGTCGAGGGTCGTAAACTTCGTGCCCGCGGGGAGGGTCTTGACGATGATCTCCTCGCCCTTAACCTTCGCCAAATCAAAGCAATGTAGCGGCTGGCAGAACGAGTGGAGGATGAAATTGGTGATGTCGACAATATTATTAATCGGACGCTGGCCGATGGCCGTCAGCAGGTCCTTGAGCCACTTCGGACTCTCCTTGACCTTCACGCCGCGAATGGTCAGGCCGGCATAACGGGGACAATCATCAGGGTTAACCACGCTGACCTTCACGCCCTTAGCCGATTCATTAACTAAGGCGTGGAAACCCTCGTCGGAAGGGCGGCGCAGGTTCGGCACGATGCCGTTGGCAATAGCCTTGGCAGCCCAATCGCGCGCCACACCATAATGGCTGGCGCCATCAATGCGGTTCGGCGTAAGGTCCACCTCAAGCATAAAGTCAGAATTCAAGCCGAAATACTCGGCCGCGGGAGTTCCGGGCGCCACGACGCGATCCTCGGGGATGACGATGATGCCGTCATGACTCGTGCCCACGCCGATTTCATCCTCGGCACAGATCATGCCAAACGACTCCACGCCGCGAATCTTCGACTTCTTGATTTTCAGCTCCTTATCGCCGTCATAAAGCGTCGTGCCCACGGTGGCCACCACCACGGTCTGACCCGCAGCAACATTAGGCGCACCACACACGATTTGCACCGGCCCCTCGGGCGCCCCGAGGTCCACGGTCGTCACATGCAGATGGTCACTATCAGGATGATCCACGCAAGTCAACACCTTGCCAATCACGATTCCGCGGAGGCCCCCACGGATGGATTCAACCTCCTCCACCGTGTCACACTCCAAGCCGATGGACGTCAAATCAGCCGCCAGAGCCCTCGGCGCCGGCAGATTATCCACATAACGGCCAAGCCAGTTATAGCTAATATTCATAAAAAAATATAATCCGGATTAGAAAAAAACGTGCTAATTAACACGCAAAGTTACAAAAAATTCCCCAAACCACCAAATCCCCCCCCCTGATTGGGGGGATTAGAAGTCGTCGTAGAAGTCGTCGTGGAAGTCGTCGTCGAGGGTGTCGAGGAGGGCGTCGTCGATGAGGAAATCGGGGAGATTGGGGTCATCGGGGAGATTGGCGCAATTCGAGTTATGGGAGGGATGGCTCTTTTTGGGGAAGAGGGCGCGGAGGATGAAGAGGTCGCGGAGGGTTGATAAGAGGGACATGGCGGGAATGGAGGATTAGTTAGAGGAGGAGGAGGGGGAGGAGGGCGGAGAAGACGAGGGTGATG
>CAZLMV010000192.1:0-3613 GCA_964560625.1 uncultured Bacteroides sp.
GGGGGATTAGAGGGTGAGTTTGGCGGTGTGGGGGCCGGCGGTGAGGAGGAGGATGTGTTGGCCGCGGGGGATGGTGAGGGTGAGGGTCGTGGTGCCGCGGGCTATGGTTTGGCCTTGGATGTTGGTGGCGCTGAGGGGGGTGCCGGCGGGGGCGGTGATGGTGATTTGTTGGCCGGCGCGGGTGATGGTGATGCCGTCGGCGATTTGGGCGATGCCTACTGATTCGGTGAATTCGAGCTCAATGGGGGTGGTGGCGCGAGATTCGCCGTTGTTGTATTGAGCGGAGAGGCGGTAGGTGTAGGTGCCTGCTTCGTCGGGGGTGTGAACGGCTTGGGTTTCAGCGGTTTCGGAGGCTTTTTCGCCGTTGACGTAGAGGTTGTAGCCGGTCAGTTGGGTGTCAGCGGGGAGTTCGCCGGTGGCTTGGAATGAGAAGTCGTCGAGGAAGAGGCAGTAGGAGTCGTAGGCGTCGTGGAGCACGGCGAAGTATTTAGCTCCTTCGGGGACTTCGAAGCTGAATTGGGTCCATTGTTCGGGGACGATTCCGCTTTCGGGCATTCCTTGGATTTCGTGGACTTGGGTGAAGGATGCAACCTGGGTGTCAGTGGTTGAGTACCAGACGGATAGGGTCTCGTTGAGTCCGGGGGCGATGGTGAATCCGCGGCCCCAGAAGCTGATGGTTTGCGCTTCGCCGCTGAGCTGGGGGGAGATCAGCAGGTTAGCGTTTTGCGACTGGCAAGACCAGGCCACGAGCATGGTCCTTCCGGAGTGGGCGCCGAAGTCTGCGATGTCTTCGGGCTCCATGCCTGAGTCTTCAGGGGTGAAGAGCTGATAGGCCATGGGCTGGGTGCGATAGGGGTTGTTGACGTCGCCGAGGAAGGTGTAGTTTTTGCCTCCGTCAAGGTCGACGAATTGCCAGTCTTCATATCCGGTGTAGGAGAAGGGCGCAACTTCCTTGCTTTCAAAGCTTTCCTCAATGGGCTTGGGGGCGGTGTGTTTGGCCAAGTCCGGAGCGGCCCAGGACAGTTCGGCGTTGAGGGAGTTGGCCACGGCGTCGAAGTTCTGAGGCATGGGGTGGCGCGGGAATTTGACGTCAACGGCCTGAGAGTGAGTGTGGTGGATGAGCGAGGGGGAGGATTTGGCGTGGGCCGTGACGGCGACTTGGTCGGCGGAGAGCACGGAGGTGGGGACGCTTACTCGGGCGCAGGCTACTTGGCCGGGGGCGAGGGCGCCAAACATCTCGGGGTCAAGGTCTTCGCCGTCGACGATGACGGCCATGTGGGCGTCGCTCAGGGAGTTGCGGCCGATGTTTTCAACGGTCATGACCACGGGGATTTCCTCGCCGGCCTTGACGGCAGGGGCGATGGAGGCCACGGAGACGCGCAGTGCTTCGTCTTGGAGATCGATGACGCGGACGTTGTCGACGGGCACGCTCCAGATGGCGTCGTCGGTGTTGTGGACGGCGCGGAGCAGGAAGCCTACCTGAATGTAACGGGCTGATTTATAGGGCGAGAGGTCAACGCGCAGGAGGGTCCAGCCTTCGGTGGGTTCTTCCTTGAGGTCGATGGATTTGACGGTCTGGAAGTCGGCGCCGTCGACGGCCACTTTGGCGTCGAGCACGGAGCCTTTGCCCTGATATTGGAGCTCAAACACCGGATTTTCAGCGCCTTCGAGCGAGATTTTCGTGGAGAAGATGCCATAGGCCGAGTTGATGTCCATGGGCATCATGTAGAAGAAGCCATTGTCGGCATCGTGAGAGTTAAGATACTCAGGCTCAGTGCCTTCTTCGGCGTCGGCGTTGGTTTGGAGTTCATTGTCGAAGATGGTGCCGTTGAGCACTCGGCCGGTGCTTTCGAGGTCTACGGCCCAAGACTGGGAGTAGTAACCGTCGGCAAAACTTTCATAGAAGGGGAGCTTTTCGGGGCGACCGATGATGACGATGTTGGAGCTTTCGTCGAGCGAGTAGTTTTCGCCGACTCCGGCCGTCACCTGATAGGCCACAAAGTCTTGCTCCTCAGCGTTTGAGTAGTCAAAAGTGGCGGTGAGTTCTTTGGTCTCGACGAGCGCGGGGTCATAGTAGGAGCCGAAGGCATCGAAGACGTAGTAAGTCACGTCGGAGGTGTCGACATATCCGCCCTTTTCGCCGACGTTGGTGATGGGGTCCCAGGTGAGGGTAACGTGGCTGTAATCGTCAGAGAGGGTGGCTTTTACGTTGGTGGGCGGCAGGGGAGTGTCCATTCCGCAGAACACGTCGGTCAGCAGGGCTGCGGCGCCGGCTTCCTCGCCGATGTAGGCAATGGCCTCGACGCGGTTATACGCATTATTATATACGTCGGTGGTTTCGAAGGTGTATTCGCCGCCGGGGGTGATGTCGGTGAGTATGGTCTTGAAGGCCCAGTTGACGGTGACGACGGCCTGGGTGAGCTGAGTGAGCGGGTTGCCCTCTTGGTCAAGGGTCGGGGCGGTGTATTTTACCGTGGCCTTCAGCTGGCCCATGGGGTCGGGAATCATTTCCACGGCGCCGGCGGCCGGGGGCACAACCTTTTCGGTGCTCTCTTTGATGGCGAAGTTGGCCACACATGCCCAGCCGGTTTTTGCAGTCTCGGAAGTGGCATGAAAACCGAAATAATAGTAGCCTTCCTTATTGACAATCAGGGAAGTAGAGACCGGAGTCATGGCGTTCACCGTATAGGTATGTGGCTCCATGACGGTAATGGTCATGGCGTCAATGGTGGGCGCCGTGCCGGCATATAAGGCTAAAATATCCTCTTTGCCGGCGGTAGACAGACTCATGCCTTGGTCAAAGGAAATTTCATAATTCACTCCGGGCATCAGGTGAACCGGGCGGGTGATGAGCCAGTCATCTTGAGTGGTACCTGTACCCTTTGCGCAGGGCGTACCTTTGGAGAGACCTAATAATTTCCAGGTTTTTCCGTCATCATCGGCATCAATTACGGTATAATTGGTTTCGGCGTCGTCTGAGCCCTTACACATTGACATCGTGACGGGGACTTCCACGGCATCATCGGGCACGATCAGCGGCTCCTCGCACACTTCCATGGAGAAATTGCAAACTTTCGGGTTGCCCGATTTGGCCACCTCTGAAGTGCAATGGAAGCCGAAATAATATTCGCCCGATTCGGGGGCCTTGAATTGAGCCTCCTTGGTGCGGAAATTCTTGTCATTATATTCGTAAGCAAACTCGGGAATTACCGTAAGAGTCATTCCTTCAACGGTTTGGGAAGTGCCGGCATAGAGGGCGAGCTTCTCCTCCGTCTTGCTCAGGGTCATGTCATAATCGAACTTGACGGTGTAATATTGACCGCCCTCGAGGGTGATGGCCGGAGAGATCATCCAGTCGTCGGCCTCGGTAACATCCTTGGCAGTGGACACCATGCAGACGGAATAGCCCGCGAAACCGCCCGGCTTCCAGGTCTTTTCGTCGCCATTGGCGTCAACTACCACATAGTCAGAGGTGATAGCCTCATTTTTGCCAAGAGAATGGGTGAAAGGCACGGTGATTCCGGCCTCTTCGCCCTCAAAATAATTGACCTCCGGGGCGGCCTTTTGCGGAGCCACGCGCTTGGTCATCTGCTTGACGGCTCCCGCCGGGGTC
>CAZLMV010000193.1:0-3584 GCA_964560625.1 uncultured Bacteroides sp.
AGCCTAACGGCTATCTCCACATTGGCCACGCCAAGGCCATCTGCATGGACTTCGGTGTCGCCGAAAAATTTGGCGGCACCTGCAACCTCCGTTTTGACGACACCAACCCGGTGAAGGAAGACGTGGAATATGTCGACGCCATTCGCGAAGACATCCACTGGCTCGGCTTCGACTGGGGCGACCGCGAATATTATGCCAGCGACTATTTCCCCAAGCTTTTTGACTTGGCCGTCAGAATGATCAAGGAGGGAAAAGCCTACGTCGACGACCAGACCTCAGAGGAAATCGCCGCCCAAAAAGGCACGCCCACTCAGCCGGGTCAAAACTCCCCCTATCGCGACCGCACGCCGGAGGAGAACCTCGACCTGTTCATGCGCATGAATGCCGGCGAATTTGAGGACGGAGCGCGAGTGCTCCGCGCCAAAATCGACATGGCCAGCGACAACATGCACTTCCGCGACCCGATCATGTATCGCATCATCACGAAGTATCCCCACCACCGCACCGGCACGCAATGGAAGGTCTACCCAATGTATGACTTCGCCCACGGCCAGAGCGACTTTTTTGAGGGCGTGACCCACTCGATCTGCACCTTGGAGTTCGTGCCTCACCGCCCCCTCTATGATTATTTTGCTCAGGAATTGGCTCAGGGAGGCGACTACTGCCCGCGCCAGATCGAATTTAACCGCCTGAATCTGACTTACACGGTGATGTCAAAGCGCAAGCTCCTGCAGTTGGTTCAGGAAGGCTTGGTGAGCGGATGGGACGACCCGCGCATGCCGACCATCAGCGGTATGCGTCGCCGCGGCTACACTCCCGAGAGCATCCGAAAGTTCATTGACACAATCGGTTACACCAAATATGAGGCCCTGAACTCGGTGTCGCTCTTAGAGCACGCCGTGCGCGATGACCTCAACCGCCGCGCCACGCGCGTCATGGCCGTGATGAACCCCGTTAAAGTGGTGATTACCAACTATCCGGAGGGTCAAACGGAGATGGTCAGCATGGAGAATAACCCCGAAAATCCCGCTGAAGGTACCCACGAAATGCCCTTCAGCCGCGAAATCTACATTGAGCGCGACGACTTCATGGAGAATCCGCCCAAGAAGTTCTTCCGCTTGGCTCCCGGCGGCGAAGTTCGCCTCAAAGGCGCTTATATCATTAAGTGTGAGGAAGTTATCAAGGACTCCGAGGGCAACATCACCGAAATTCGCTGCACCTACGACCCCGAATCGCGCAGCGGCCTCCCCGGCGCTAACCGCAAGGTCAAAGGCACGCTCCACTGGGTCAGCGCAGCCCACGCCATCGACGCCGAAGCGCGCCTTTATGACCGCCTCTTTGCCGTGGAAAACCCCGCCGCAGAGACCGAAAAGGACTTCCGCGAACTGCTGAATCCCGACTCGCTGAAAATCGTCAGCGGAATCAAGATTGAACCTTTCCTTGCCGAAAAAGCCAAGGAACAGGGAAGCAAATTCCAGTTCCAGCGCATCGGTTACTTCACCCCCGACAAGGATTCTACTCCCGAAAAAATCATCTTCAACCGCACTATCGGACTCAAAGACAGCTGGGAAAAAGAGCAAAAGAAATGATTGAAAAGCCGGACGACGAGCGCCTAATGCTCTACACTCAGTTTAAAAACGACCTCCGCGAGGGGAATTTAAACGAGTTTTACGACGTTGACGACCTGATCACCATCGCTGATCAGGCCGCCGACTTAGGCGACGACTATATCCAGCTTGAAGCAATCCTTCGCGGCTATCGCTATTTCCCTGATAATGAGGAGTTAGGAGTGAGGCGTGGCTACATTTACCATGACCTCCACATCAAGGGAGGCGCCGAGGGAGTGGCCAGTCAGCCCTTAGGGCAAAATCCGCTGTGGGTCCTGCTGAGACTGCTCACCAAGGTGGGCCGCTTGGAGCCTTACAAGGCCCAGAGGCGATTGGATGAACTCATTGCTCGCACGGAAGAGTTTGACGATGAGGCAATTATCCAGCTCATCAACGTGGCTTGCAGCTTCCGCCTATTCATGTGGCTGAAAAACGTGTTCCCCACCCTGCGCCACAAGACCACCTACCTCCCCAACCTGCTCTGCGAAATGTATCGCCACGCCGACGAGTTTCGCGACGTGAACTTCACTCTCAGCATCCTCGAGGAGCTGACCGAGCTCGAGCCCTTCTGCATCGACTTTTGGAACGCCCTTGCGCGCGAATACATCAACCTGCAGCAATTTGACAAGGCCATCACCCCCTTGGACTATGCCTTAGCCATTGATTCTGAGGACCTTGCAATGATTGAACTGCGGGGAATCACCCTGCTCCAACTTGAGCGCATCGCTGAGGCCTTCGAGCTTCTGACGCCTATTTATAAGGCGAACATTGCCGCCGACAATCGCTTGGCCGAGCTCTATGCCCGCGCCCTGATTGGTCTGAGGAGGATTGACGAGGCCGTGATGGTGCTCTTGGAGCGCGGCCGCTGTCGGGTCGATGACTTTACCCCGATTGAAATCCTACTGAAACTGCGGCGCCCCGAGGCCCGCGAGCTCTTGGGCAAGTATTTCAATTACTGCAAGGAGTCGGGCTTGGAAGACGATTGGCTCACTCACGTCGAGGAGTTTTATGACGAGGGCGATTTCTTTGCCGCCCGCGAAATGTATGCTATCGAGGCCGAGCTCTCGGTGGTGTCCGTCGACGACATGGCCAATTACCACACAGCAATCTATCTTTCAGGCGATTACACCCGCGCGGCAAGCCTTTTTCTCGGCTATCTGAACGACAAAGACCAGGAGAGCTTCCTGACGCCTGACAGCTGCGTGGCCGGCCTTCTTTCGCTCTGCCGCCTGCGCCAATTTGAGCAAGCCAAGGCAGCCGTCAAAGCCCTTGAACGCAAGTTTCCCCTACCCCATCGCGGGTCAAACTGGAATCTGAGTTCCGTGCTGTCGTCAATCGGATTCTCCACGTTTCTCAACATGCTCGGAACCATGCTCCTCTTCCCCGATCAGTTTGATATTGAGGCAATTGACCTCTTCACCCCCAACGAATATTAAGTCACTATGATGATGAAACGCCTGCTAATAATCCTCAGCTTCGTCGCCCTGCTCTTCGCCGGCGCCCTCAATGCTGCCGAGCCCGCTGACTCCCTCGGAATCATCGGCCGCATTGCCCAAAACCCGAAGCTGACCGTCAGCCAGCCCGACAAACTCGCCGCGCGTGTGCTCCCCGTGCGCTCCTCGGCGGCCGACGACGCCACCACCGACGGCGAAAAACCCGCCGCCACAGCCACCGGCGGCTATCGCATCCAGGTTTTCTCCGGAAATAACCCTCGCACGGCCCGCTCCCAGGCCCATTCACGCGCCGCCGCCATCCGCGCCGAATTTCCCGAATGGGGTTCTTACGTCACCTTCGACTCCCCCTATTGGCGCGTAAAAGTGGGCGATTTCCGCTCCTACGACGACGCAAAAGCGGCCCTCTCACTCCTGAAACAACATTTCCCCGGCTTCTCATCTGAAATGAGACTCGTGCGCGACAGAATCAAAAATGGAAATTAAGCAATACGACGAAGAAAAAGTGGCCCAAATCGCGGCCCAC
>CAZLMV010000194.1:0-3576 GCA_964560625.1 uncultured Bacteroides sp.
GGTTATTTGACGGTGACGATGATGTAGACTTGTTTTTTGCCGGGGAGTGGGGAGGAGGTGATGACGGTGCTGCCCGGGGCGAGGGCTTTGATGACGGTGGTAAGGTTGCAGTAGACGATGGTGGGATTTTCGGCACGGAGGTTGCTGAGGGAATATTTTCCGGGCGAGAGGCGGGAGGCGAGGTCACGCTCTTCGCCGACGCTAAGGGTTAGATAGTCAGTGGGTTCTACTCTGATTTGGAGGGTCATCAAGACGTCGTCTAAGCCGCGATATTTGACGGTAATCACGGCATTGCCGACGGCTTTGGCCAGGAGGTCGCCATACTGAGAGACTTCGACCACTGAGGGGTCAGAGGAAGTGAAGGTGTAAGTGTTAGAAATGGTGGTAATGGGGTAATCATAAGGTTGTTTGATCAACGAGACGGTGTCGAAAGTCACCATTTGGAGCCGCCCGGTGGGGAAGCTGACGAGCTCCGCGGGGCTCTTGACAGTGACTTCGATGACGCTGACCGCCCGGCCGAGGCGGTCGAAAACGACGATGGTGGCGTGGCCGTAATTGCGGGCGGAGATCATGCCGAAGATGTTGACTTCGCAGGCCGTGGGGTTTGACGATGTAAAAGTGAAATATTTCGGGGTCTCGTCGCCCGGGGCTCCGGGGAGCGGCTCGGTCAGTTTGAACGAGCCATAGCGCTCCATAACTAACTTATTGTTAGGCACATCAACAAGTTTGACCGTAACGCGATCAGGGTCGACCCACGGATTGGGATCATCGCCGCCACCGAGATTTTCGGGGGCATCGGAGGTGATGACGACGGGGATCGTGGCGACGCGGTCGCCAAGGGCATTGCAAACGTAAATAAACGTGTCGCCGGCCTTGAGAGCGAGGAGGTTGCCGTCGGCAATGCTCGTCATCATCGAGCGGTCTGCCACTTCGAGCGAGCGAACGCAAACCGACGCGGGAATGACAAGCGTGGAGGAGCTGTAACGCTGCGATTTGATGACGTCGTAGAGGTCCACGACGTCGCCGCCGGACACCTCGATTTTAGAGACAAATTCGTAATAGTCGCCAATGAGGTAGTCATCTTCCGCACAGGAGGATAACACCATGGTCATCAGACCGATAGCCAGGCCAATCAGGGGCATTAATTGCTTATATATTTTCATGAGGATTCCGTAAAAACGTTAAAAGGAGAAACCGAGAGAGGCAAAGACGCCGCCGCGCTTGGCGCCGAGGTAATCGCAGCTGCTCTCCACGAATTTGGCGTTGCGCCCGAGGCCGAAGCGGAAGGCATAACCGGCTTCCAAGTAGATCCTTACGGGGTAACCGATGTTAAGCGAGCAGCGCACTCCCAAGGGCAGGCGCAGCGAGTGGCCCCAGAGCAGCGAGTGCATTGACGGCAACTGCGCCGCGCCCTCCGTTGAGCCATTGCCGGTGTTGGTAAACTTGTTAAAATCATTGACCACGCCGTCAAAATCAGTCATGATTCCGGCCTCATATTGTGCCACGACGAAGGGCATCACGTCAAACGACCCGAAGAACGTCTTGCTCAGTCCATAGCCGATGCCGCCGTTGATAAAGAAGGGTGCATTATAGACGTAATCGTCATGCTTATCGTCTACAACACAGAACTTTGCGTCGGGCTTGTCAGTGACCCCGCCGCCAATGTTGAAGAGCAGATGGGAAATCAGGCCGGAGCGCGCAAAGCCCACTTTCTGGTCAAAACGGATTTCGCCGCCGAAGACGTGAGGAGTATACTGCGCGGCCAGGCCCCAGCGGTGGAGATTATCAGGCGTAATCACCACTACGTCACCATTTTTGCGATTGCCGGCCATGCGGTCTTCAAAGTTGATTTGCGCCTCATTCTTCCAAAGGCCGCAGACTCTGGCGCGACTGATGCGCTTGGAGTATTTTTTGCCGTTTTTGTCCATGCGCTGGCTGTAGACGCTCACCAAATCGCCCTTGCGCAGGCCGACGTCTTCGCCAATGGATATGCGCCCCGGATTGCGGCGGGTAATGACGCCGCGCACGGCCAATCCCGGCGCATTCTTGGAGATCTGATTGCGCGTCTTCCAGGGCTTTTTGGGGTCGTAAGTGCCGGAGCATAGGAATTTTACCGGATAATTATCGTCGGGCATCGCGCCGGTGCCGAGGCTCATGGCGATGTCATACGATTGCTGCTCGGTAACCTCCACCCAAAAGATGGCATACTCATATTTCATCTTACCATCCTTCTGCGGGATTTCGCGGGCAAGGACGATGTAGTTATTGCGGAGCACGGGCTCATAATCCTCGGCCAAGAGGTTTTGAATCTGCTCGTCGTCGATGCCGCGGACATGTTCGGAGGCATATTCCTCGTCGCGGCGATTAGCGTTAACCAGGGCCATGCGGCGCAATTTGTAGTCATCGCGGCCATTATCGGTCAGCGCGTTAATGTAGCGGCGCCCCACTCCACTGAGGGTCATATCAGCGGCTAAACGCTGACATTCCTTCTTATCGAGCTTTTGCGGGAAGCCATAAGGAATGGGGACGTTGACAAAATTCAGCTTCGACTCAAAGCCGCAATAATTGAACAGCAAGGCACCCGACCCCGTCACGTTGACAATCATACTCTTAGAGTCATAAAACGGCTTTTCAGCTCGCGCCACAACGCCTGCGGCCATTACGCCCAAGAGCAAGCAAATCTGAAGTAATCTTCTCATATATAATTACATAAAGTCCATGTCTTACTTACCACCAGCCTAAGTTATAAACGGGCCGCTTGGCATAGGCTTCGGCCGCTTTCTGAGCGGCGCGGATAGCTTCGCGGCGCTCGGTGCTTTCGCGCTGCTCGCGCTTTTCGCGGGCCGCACGCTCGTCGGCATCAGAGGTTTTGATCTGCGCGGCCATCTCCTTGAGTAGCTTTTCTTCGTCGGCCTTCAGTTCGGGGTCGGCATTGGAAATCTCGTCGAGAATGGCGCGTGCCTGCCCGGCTCCGCGGCGGTCGGGACTGGCGCTCCAGGCGGCGCGTGCGCGAGCCAAGATTTCGGCGTTGGCCTCATGTTTTTCTTGGCGCACAAGGCTGAGAATCAGCTCCTGAGCCTCATCATAGCGCGAGCAAATCGGCGGGACGCGCAGCAAAATCGCGTAAGCCTCCGCATAATCGCCCGCCTCGGCAAAGGTCCGGGCCTTCTGAATCAGTAGCTCACTTTGCGCCTGATAGTAGTTTTCAATGCGCCTTTTCCCTTCGTCAATGGCCTGCTTCAGTTCGGGGGCATTGATATTCAGATGTTTAATCGCCGATGCGTAGGCGCGGTCATAAGTCTGCCCCACTCCGCGCAGGTTCATGTTACACGACGCAAACTGAATTCCCTCCTCGCCGTTGCCTATATATAAGGTCATGGAAAGTTCCAGGGCGATGCGCGGAGGGACCGTGGCCGTCTGCTCCTGACTGAGTTCAATCACGTTGGCCGTGATGATAAACGGGCTCGGAATGCCATTGTTTGCGCCGACTCCATATTTGAGCACTATCTGCTCGAGCTTGTCTTGAAGCAGCCGGCGCGACAGCGGCGACGAGTCGTCGCTGATCACGTAAGGCGT
>CAZLMV010000195.1:0-3498 GCA_964560625.1 uncultured Bacteroides sp.
TTCTCTGCTGGATGCCGTCGCCAATGTCGCTTCGCCAGATTATCAGCGGGGTGTTGACGTACTTTTCGGGATTTTCGAAGCGCTCGCGGATGAGAGCCTTAATCCCGCTCTGGTCAATGGTCTTTAAGTTATCTAACATGGTTTTTTTCTATTTGTTGTGGTTTAAAAGGGTAATTCATCGTCTGTTAATGGGAGGGGCGAATCCGGTTCGGGCTCCGGCTCGCTTCGGACCACGCTTTCAGGGCCGCGAACCACTTCCGCCACGGTGCCGTCAGGGTTGCGAAAAGTGACTTCGCAATCTTCATATGCGCCATATTTAAATGAGCGCTCGTGGGGCAACGGGTCATCTTTCTGGGCGAGATAATACTCATAGAAATTATACGGCACTGAGATGCGGCGCAATAAGCAATCAAACGCCAAGAGCCATATCTCTTCTAAGCCACCCGGCGGCAGCTGCGAGCCATCGGGAATATAGAGCTCCTTAACTGACGTGCCCTCAAAAGCATAGAACTTGACCCAGGAGAGTGAGCGAGGAATAATAACCTCACTCAGTTCCGCTTGATTACGAAATGCACATTGCTGCACTTCTATCGTCCCTTCGGGAATGACAATTTTTTTGGCGGTAACGCCATCGGCAAATCCCATCAGTGCATAGTGAGGATTGCTCTCCGTGCCAAGGAATTTCAAGCCGTTTTCTACATAATATTCAACCGGCGATGAAGTGGCAAACTGCGGGTGAATTGACGGTATTCCATCCCAGATCACGACCTTATGCAAATTTTTGCAGTTGGCCAAACAACCATAAGGCAGATCCTCGACGCCGGGAGTCACTATGGCCGTGTGGAAGTCCAAATCCTGAAAACGAACATAGTCGGCAGCTGATTCTGCGGGAATTTCCTCGTTGCTTAAGAGATAAAGCACCCCATCAGAGGTCAGCGAATAGCTCATAGCCCCATAAGTGTCGTAATCTTCTTCGAATTCGGAGCCGTCATGACATATTGCGATTCCGCTTTTAATAATATTCTGTTTGTCCATGATTATCAATTAGTTGTATTTGGCGTGGTTGATGATTTCGGAGAGCGAGATGCCGTTGTTGCCAAAGGTTTGCGTTAGGAAGTTGGCGGCGTAGGCGCTCAGCTCCTTGCATTTTTCAATGTAGCTGCGGTCGTCCTTCTTCATTAGTTCGGCAATTTCGGCTTCGCGTTCGCAAGGTTGGTATAGAACCACTTGATTTCGTCGAGGTGGATTTGAATAAGCATCTTGCGGGTGGAGCGCACCATTCGCTGAATGCTTTTGCTGGCATTGTCAAACGACCTTACGCGATAGTCAATGGCCCAAAGGTGGCCGTCAAGAATCATTTGCCAATAAAAGTCTTCCAACCGGGGGCGATATTCCTCGCCGTGAAGCCGGATCAGGAGTTCCTCGAGGGTCAGCGCCTCAAAGCGGCTCTTCGCACCGTCGTAACGTCGGTTTATTCCGCAGAAGGTGGTCCATACGGCAGAGAACCCTCCGTTGAGAACCGAGCGGACATCCCGCCCTTCCGAATCGATAGACGCACAGCAGTTTGACCCGCTCAGCGGGCTCCCCGAAATGAACCAAATCGGGTTGCCGTTTGCGTCGATTGACGCCTCGGGGCAGTTTTGCCACCATTCGAGATAGACCCCCACCGTAGCGCCGCGAAATCCGCTCGTGCCGGTGTAGGCCAGTCCGTTATGCACATTTGCCGGAGTGAGAAACATCCGGCTGTCGCTCATAATCTCCTCCGCGCGGTCAATGAAGAGCCTCACGTTTGAGGAAAACAGATTATGGTAATATCGAGTCCTGAATTTCCTTACCTCGTCCGTCGCCGGAGTGCGACCGTTTAATGACAGGAATTCGCCGGTGGTGTCAAACGAGGTCCTGTTGTCAATCGTCTCAGAAGGCTCCGGTTTCGGAAAGCCCATAATCCGGCGTCCGTCAAGAAGTTCGAAACTATTGTCGGTCAGATCCATTGAGTCGGGTTGTTCTTCTGAGTCATTCAAAATCATTTTTATCATAAGGGTTTCCTTTAATCGTTATGAGGGGTTCGACAGATGCCCCCCTCAAAGTAGAGCGAATAATTGGCTTCGGAGGCGCCATCAAATCCTTCTACTTCATTGAGATCAATCGTTTTCTTCTCGGCCGTCCCTTCAACATTAAGGATATAGCGGCCGCCGCGAACCACCTTAAAGGAGCCCCCGATCTCTCCGAACTCAATTCGTATAATCTGCTTTTCCATATATATGTTACACATGGGCCGTCAAGTATTGACTCAGGGAGTCAAGGATGTCAGCCGGAATTAGTTTGCCGAATTTTTTGTCGAGCAGGTCGCGATTAGCGTGCGGAACCGCTTTGGCAAATTTGGGCGCTGCCGTCTCCAAAATCATTTGCCAAGGAACTTTAACAGTTGACTTCCGGGTCCAATTCGCCGGGTAGTGGCATCCCGAATCGCTCCCGGACTGACGGAACTGATTATACCAGCGATAGGCGATGCCCTCCTCTCGGCCATCGCCCCTGATAAAATCAATCACCACTTCCGGCACTCCGGCCTTGCTCACCGCCCACTTGGCCCACTCGTCGAAATCGGGCTGAAACACATATTGTTCGGCCCCCGGAAAGAGCTCCGGCCGCTCAAACCAATCGTCGCAGCAGTTCATAAACGCCACGACCGGCACTCCGGGCGTGAGGCCGACCCCGCGCCATCTGCGATCGTTAAGCAAGGTCTGATAATCAGCCATTGATGCCGGATCGTGGTCGTCTGCCGGGTCAATCACTAACAAATCATTCCGCCGCTCATCTCGACAGTCGCTCTCGGTATTGTTCAAATCCACCACCGGACTTGACAACATATCAGACACCGCTTCTCGATAGGACTGAGGTCGGCGGCGGATGGACACGATTTTATACCACCCGAATGGGTCATGCTGTTGCTCAAAAAGCTCGCTGAGCATCGGCTGAATGATCCCATCGCGAATGTCGGAGCGCCAAATAATCAGCGGGGTGCCTACATACATTTGAGGATGCTCTATCCGCTCGCGAATGGCCGCTCTGAGCCTAACCTGATCAATGCCTTTGAGTTCGTTCGTTGCCATTATTTAATATCAGTTACTATTCAGCGCCCCACGTGGCGAGCAACACAAATAAGCCAATGAGACCCATGATTAAAGCTATTATCACCGTGCCGACTATCGAGACGGCAAAGGGTATGCCGGCTATAATCCACCAGCTCCACGATATCCAGTCGATACATTTCAATACTATCACCGGTATATCTATCACGATTCCGAGGCCGAACAGCCAACATCCCATAGCTTTTAGCATAATGTCTATTATTTATATAATGTGTATCCGATAGACACCATTCGGACCGGGGTGGGGGGGAAGAACAAAAAAGCGTGGTGCCGAACTCTCCGCTCGTTCCACGTTTTGAGGCCTTCGCATTGCCCTGCATCATAGAACAAGCAAAGTAGAAGACCCACG
>CAZLMV010000196.1:0-3487 GCA_964560625.1 uncultured Bacteroides sp.
ACTTCATTGCCGAGGGCGTTGACCAGACCCGCGGCTGGTTCTTCACGCTCCATGCCATTGCCGGCATGGTCAAGAACTCTCCCGCCTATAAAGCCGTGATTTCCAACGGTTTGGTGCTCGATAAGTTCGGCAACAAGATGTCAAAACGCTTGGGCAACGCCGTCGACCCGTTCGTGACCATCGAAAAATATGGCTCCGACCCGCTGCGCTGGTACATGATCAGCAACTCGGCGCCCTGGGACAACCTGAAATTCGACGAAGAGGGCGTCATCGAGACCTCCCGCAAGTTCTTTGCCACGCTCTTCAACACCTATAACTTCCTTGCGCGCTATGCCAACACCGACGGCTTCGACCCGCAGACCTCGGAGCCGGTGCCCGTGAGCGAGCGTCCGGAGATTGACCGCTGGGTAATTTCCGTGCTTAACTCGCTGATTGACACCGTCCAGACGGCCCTTGACGACTATGAGCCGACCGTTGCTGCCCGCGCCATCAGCGAATTCGTACAAGATAATCTCTCTAACTGGTACGTGCGCCTGAACCGTTCGCGCTTCTGGGCCAGCGACAATGCCAAGGACAAAGCCGCGGCGTATCAGACTCTGTATGAGTGCCTTAACACCGTGGCTCTGCTCATGGCCCCCATCGCGCCGTTCTATGCCGAGCGACTCTATCTGGACCTCCACCCCGAGGCCGAGTCGGTGCATCTGCAGTTGCAGCCCGTGGCCGATAAATCGCTTATCGACAAGAAATTAGAAGAGCAAATGGAGCTCGCTCAGAAGCTCTGCTCCATGGTTTTGGCCCTGCGCCGCAAAGCGAACCTCAAGGTGCGCCAGCCGCTGCAGAAAATCATGGTGCCGCTGACCGACGAGGCCCAGCGCGCCGTCATCGAGCCGATTATCCCGTTGGTACTCAACGAGATAAACGTCAAGGAGATGGAACTCCTTGACCCGAGCAACACGGTCCTTGTGAAGCGAGTAAAACCCGACTTCAAGAAGCTCGGACCCGTGTTTGGCAAGCAGATGAAGCAGGTGGCCGCCGCCGTGCAAGCCATGCAACAGGCTGAAATCCTGCAACTTGAGCGCACCGGCGCCATCGACCTCACCTTGGCCGACGGCTCCACGGCCCACGTCACCGCCGACACCGTCGACATCTTCTCCGAGGATATCCCCGGCTGGCTCGTGGCCAACGAAGGGACGCTGACCGTGGCCCTCGACATCACCGTGACGCCCGAATTGCGCCGCGAAGGCATGGCCCGCGACCTCGTGAACCGCATCCAAAACATCCGCAAAGGCCGCGATTACAACATCACGGACCGCATCACCGTATGCCTCGAGCCCGTGGCGGAAGTGGTTGATTGCCTGAGCGTTTACTCCGATTATATCGCCTCGCAAGTCCTTGCCAACGCCATCACTACCTCCGCCGAGCTCCCCGAAAATGAGGACACTATGGATATTGATGGCCTGAAGGTTAACGTAGAAGTTAAACGAGTTTAACTTCTACGTGTTTAAGGTTTAAAGTTAAAGTTTAAGGTTATAAGTCTTATAAGTTTTATAAATCTTATAAATTTTATAAACTATGGAGAAGGTTCGTTATTCGGAAGAGGAGCTTCAGGAATTTAAGGAGCTGATACTCGAGAAACTCGCCAAGGCGCAGGCGGAGTATGACTCGCTGCGGGCGCAGATGGCGGGCGACGGCAATGACACCACCGACACCTCCCGGACATTCAACGCCTTGGAGGAGGCCGCCGGAGTGCTCAGTCGCGAAGAAAACGCCCAACTCTGTGAACGCCAGCTGAAGTTTATCACCAACCTTAAAAACGCCCTGCTGCGCATCGAAAACGGCACCTACGGCATCTGCCGCAAAACCGGCAAACTCATTCCCAAGGAAAGGCTCCGCGCCGTCCCCCACGCAACCCTCTGCATTGAAGCTAAACAATGAAGTCGAAATCATCCGTTAAATGGCTCGCTGCCATCATCATAGCCCTGGTCATCATCGCTGACCAGGCCTTGAAAATCTGGGTCAAAACCTCGTTTTACTTGGGCGAGGAAATGGAGATTTTCTCCTGGTTCAAGCTGCTGTTTGTTCAAAATCCGGGCATGGCCTTCGGCTGGAGCTTGGGGAGCAAATTGGCGCTGACCCTGTTTCGCTATGCGGCCACGATTTTCGGCTTCTGGTACTTAGCGCGCCTGTTCAAGCGCCGCAAACTCCCTGTGGGACTGATAGTTTGCGTGGCCCTGATCCTTGCCGGCGCCATTGGCAACCTGATTGACTGCACCTTCTACGGACTCATCTTCAATAACCCTGAGCCGCCGGAAGTGGCCACGCTCTTCCCCACCCTTGGCGGCTATGCGCAAGTGCTTCACGGTCAGGTGGTTGACATGCTTTATTTCCCGCTATTCTCCTTCGTGTGGCCCGACTGGATTCCCTGGGTTGGCGGCACGGAGTTTGAGTTCTTCCGCCCGATTTTCAACTTGGCCGACACGGCCGTCTCCGTCGGCGTCATCGTGCTGATTCTGTTCTATTCCTCGCAGTTGAACCCCGAGCCGGAGCCCGCGCAAGAGGCTGACCCTAAGGAAGATAAGGAATGAAGCGACTGCTCCTACCCCTGCTGACGGTGCTTCTGCTCATGGCCGCCGGCTGTTCGCGCCCGGGGCCCGTGTTGAGCGAAGAAAAGCTCGCCCGACTCTTGGTTGACCTCGAGTTGGCCGATGCCTATGCCGCCGAGCAGCTCCACCGCGCCTTCGACAATGACTCCATGCGCTTGGCCCTGCGCGAGTCGGTCTTAGCCAAACATCACGTCAACGAGGCCACGCTCGACACCTCCCTGCGCTGGTATGGCGCCAACCTCCCGCAGCTCATAAAGGTCTATGAACGAGCCGATTCCATCCTTGCCGACTCCCTGCGCGCCCTCGAACTCGAGGAGCAAGCCCAATTGGCCCAAGCCGCGGGCGACTCCGTGCAAGTCTGGCCCCTGCAGCCCTCAATTGCCCTCGAAGGCGCCCAATTCTTCGCCTTTGAGCTGCCTCTGGACTCAGCCTGGCGGCGCGGCGACGTGGTTGAATGGCGCTTTGCGATTCATAACCTGCGGCAAGAGGAAGTGGCCGTGACCCTCGGCGCGAACTATACCGACCGCGGGCAGACCGTCGACGCCTTCACCATCAACCGCCAGGGCCGCGACAACCCCCACTATTCGCTCCTGCTCCAGCTCGACCGCCAAAAGCAGGCGCGGCGAGTGTTTGGCTACGTGCACGTGCCGCTCGACTCCGGCCGCAAGGTCTTTATCGACTCCATCCAGTTGGTGCGCACCCGCATGATCGACGACGACTACCATTCGCGGCGCTACCGGGTCCAATCCGTCAGCCGCGCTAAAGGCCTATGACACACCTCATTCCGGGCTCCATCCGTGACGACGGCACCATCGACCCCACCCCCCTGATCATCGAGCTCTCCCCCGCCGGCCAAGTCCTCACCCACACCCCCTTAGGCCGCA
>CAZLMV010000197.1:0-3424 GCA_964560625.1 uncultured Bacteroides sp.
TCTCCGAGCTCACCCTCAACAATGCCCAATACAAGGTATTCACCAACTCCATCTATCCAAAGATGACCGAGGAAATCATCATGAACGTCTACAACGCGCTCAACGATGCTAACCAGGTTCTGGCCCTCGACAATCCCACCCAAAAGAAACTCGACGCTGCCTACGCTCCGCTGCGTGCCGCCTACGAAGCCATGATGGCCGCAATGGAAAAAGAAGCAGCCCCCGAGCTCAACTATGGCCCCGAATCTTCCATCGGCGAAATCTCGGCCGACGGCATCAAGATTGAAGGCATCTACGACCTCCAGGGTCGCCGCCTCAACAAGGCCGGCCAGGGCATCTTCATCATCAACGGTGAAAAAGTCCTCGTGAAATAAGCTAAGTTAAGCTTAAAACCATTCAAAAAAGGCAGTTTGACCCCGGTCAAGCTGCTTTTTTTTGTTAAAACGTTTTTAGTTCGAAAAAAAATGACTAAATTTGCACGTTGATATAAAAATTTAACCAATAATTCATAATCTTTACAGAGATGAAAATCGAAAAAATCATCGGTCGCGAAGTGCTTGACAGCCGCGGCAACCCCACAGTTGAAGTAGACGTAATCCTTGAAAGCGGCGCACGCGGCCGCGCTTCCGTTCCCTCCGGCGCTTCTACCGGCGAAAACGAAGCCCTCGAACTCCGCGACGGCGACAAGTCTCGCTACATGGGCAAAGGCGTCCTCAAAGCCGTTGCCAACGTTAACGGCCCCATCGCCGAAGCCCTCAAAGGCATGAGCGCCCTTGACCAGATCCGCATCGACGAAACCATGCTGGCCCTCGACGGCACCGACACCAAGAGCAACCTCGGCGCTAACGCCATCCTCGGCGTCAGCCTCGCCGTAGCCAAGGCCGCTGCTGACTATCTCGACCTCCCCCTCTACAAGTACATTGGCGGCTGCAACAGCTACGTGCTCCCCGTGCCCATGATGAACATCATCAACGGCGGCGCTCACTCTGACGCCCCCATCTGCTTCCAGGAATTCATGATTCGCCCCATCGGCGCCACCTCTTTCCACGAAGGCATCCGCATGGGCACCGAAGTGTTCCATAACCTCAAGAAAGTGCTCCACGAACGCGGCCTCTCTACCGCCGTTGGCGACGAAGGCGGCTTCGCTCCCGCTCTCGACGGCACCGAAGATGCCCTCAACGTTATCGTTAAGGCTATCGAAAAAGCCGGCTACAAACCCGGTTGCGACGTAACCATCGGCCTCGACTGCGCTTCTTCTGAATTCTATGTAAACGGCGTTTACGACTACCACCAGCTCAAAGATGGCACCGTTAAAGAACCCAACGGCGTTAAGCGCACCTCCGAAGAACAGGCTAAATACCTCGAAGAACTCATCACCAAATATCCCATCGACTCCATCGAAGACGGCATGGCCGAAAACGACTGGGAAGGCTGGGCTGAACTCACCAAGCTCATCGGCGACCGCTGCCAGCTCGTGGGCGACGACCTCTTCGTGACCAACGTGAAGTATCTCCAGCGCGGCATCGACGAAGGTTGCGCCAACTCTATCCTCGTCAAGGTTAACCAGATCGGCTCGCTGACCGAAACCCTCCGCGCCGTAGAACTCGCCCAGCGCCATGGCTACACCGCCGTGATCTCTCACCGCTCAGGCGAAACCGAAGACGCCACCATCGCTGACATCGCCGTGGCTACCAACGCCGGACAGATCAAGACCGGTTCTGCAAGCCGCTCCGACCGCATGGCCAAGTACAACCAGCTCCTCCGCATCGAACAGGAACTCGGCGCCGCTGCTCAGTATGGCTACGGCAAAAAGACCAAACGCAACTAATCCCCTCCCATGAACGCAAGAAAACTCACCCTGCTCCTCGGCGCGCTCATCGTCAGCCTCGCCGCCTCCGCGCAGTTTAGCTACGGGCCCATGCTCGGCGCCAACTTCTCTGAACTCAAATTCAAGCAGAAAATCGTCGACACCTCCATGCAAGTGGGTCCCTCCGCTGCCCTGCAGTGTGAGTTTATCTTCACTAATTTTGGTTTAGGCATTGACTTTGGCATCGGTTACTCCATGACCGGTGCCAAGGTCAACCTCGGCCAAAAACCGATTTGGAGCCTCCCCCAGCAAGGCGGATTCGGAAATGAAGCCACCTTGGCCCACAACCTCTGGATTCCCGTCCATATCCGCTGGAAATGGACCAAGATGCAAGGCGTCGAAGAAATCGTCGCCCCCATCGTCTATGGCGGCCCCGAATTCAACATCCAAGTGGCCAACAGCCACAACAGCAACCACGGCATCGACGCCTATCATTTCAGCGGCGGCGACGTCCAGCTCGCCTGCGGCGCCGGCGTAGAGCTCTTCCAGCACTGGCAAATCACCGCCGGCTACTCCTGGGGCATGACCTACATGGTCAAAACCCGCCTCCTCGACAACTACAGCGCCCGCTCCCGCGGGTGGAACCTGCGCTTGGCCTACATGTTCTGACCCCACCCCGCGCGGAGCATGTCATCGAGCCGGTTTTCCCCCACCATAAGCCGCGACTGCGGCTACATTATGCGTGGCCTCAGCATCATCGCCATCGCTCTCCATAATTTTTGTCATATCGCCCCACACGTGGTGCGCGAAAACGAATCAGAGTTCATTGCCGAAAACGCCGTCGGCATTGTCAACTCTGACCTTTTTTCATCCCCCCAGGGAATCTTTGACATTCTCTCCTACTTCGGCTGGTATGGCGTCCCCGTCTTCATCTTCCTTACCGGATTCGGCCTCGTGGCCAAATACGAAAGCCCCGATGCCGACCCCTTTCTCCCGCGCCCTTTCCTCCGGGCCAACTGGCTCAAACTCATCCGCCTGATGGTCCCCGGAATCCTCCTCCTGATCATTACGGCATGGGCTCGCGCACTCTATTTCGGCCATTTTGCCGTGTTCACCTCCCTGGACTATCTCTTTCAGTTCACCATGCTTCCTGACCTGGTCTACCCCTGGTCGCCACCCAATCCGGGCGTCTGCTGGTACTTCGGCATGACCATGCAGCTCTATCTCCTCTACGCCCTCATCGTCCATCGCCGTCGCCCCCTGCTCCTTGGCGCCCTCATCGTCCTCTCCCTCGCCCTCCAATTCTCATTCCATCCCGCCTCTGACTATATCACCTGGATTCGCGTCAACGCCCTCGGCTGGCTCACGGTCTTCGCCTTAGGAATCATCTGGGCGCGCACTTCCCCCGCCATTCCGCGCCCCCTCGCCATAATCATCGCCCTCGCCGCCTTAGTCGCCTTCATCCCCACGACCCTCAACCCCATTGCCTGGCAGCTATCCATCCTCCTGGTGGTCATCATCATCTACGCCCTCGCACGCCTATCCCTCAAAATTCCCCTCTGGCTAGTGGCGCCACGAGGAGACCAATTTATCGGGCGCTCTTGAAGGCGACGCAAG
>CAZLMV010000198.1:0-1213 GCA_964560625.1 uncultured Bacteroides sp.
AACTCAAAAAAGGTATGGCCACCGCCTACCTCGGAATCGACCCCACGGCCGACTCTCTCCATATAGGCCACCTCGTGGGCGTGATGATGCTCAAACATTTCCAGCGCTCCGGCCATAAACCGTTAGCCCTCGTGGGCGGCGCCACGGGCATGATCGGCGACCCCTCAATGAAGTCGCAAGCACGCAAACTCATCGACGAAGAGACCTTGCGCCACAATCAGGAGGCCATCAAAAAGCAACTATCCAAGTTCCTTGACTTCGACTCTGACGCGCCCAATGCCGCCGAGCTTGTCAACAACTACGACTGGATGAAGGACTATGGCTTCCTGAACTTCATCCGCGACATCGGCAAGCACATCACCGTCAACTACATGATGGCCAAGGACTCCGTGAAAAAGCGCCTGAGCGGCGAATCGCAGCAGGGCATGAGCTTCACCGAGTTCTCCTATCAGCTCCTTCAGGGCTACGATTATCTCTATCTCTATCGCAACAAAAACTGCCGCCTGCAGCTCGGCGGCTCGGACCAGTGGGGCAACATCACCACCGGCACCGAGCTCATTCGCCGCACCGAAGGGGGCGAGGCGTTTGCCCTGACCTGCCCGCTGATCACCAAGGCCGACGGCGGCAAATTCGGCAAGACCGAGAGCGGCAACGTCTGGCTCGACCGCCGCTACACGTCGCCCTATAAGTTCTATCAGTTCTGGCTGAACGTCAGCGACGCCGACGCCGAAAAATACATCAAGATTTTCACCACCCTGAGCCGCGAAGAGGTGGAAGCACTCGTTGCCGAGCAAGCTGCCGACCCCGGTCAGCGCCCCCTGCAGAAGCGCTTGGCCAAGGAGATCACCACGATGGTTCACTCGGCCGAGGATTGCCAAGCCGCCATCGAGGCCTCGCAGATTCTCTTCAACCCGAAGGCCGCCCAGCAGCTCAAGGAACTGCCTGAGGATCTGTTTCTTGACATCATGGACGGCGTGCCCCAGTTCCCCGTCAAGCGCGAGGTTATTGCCTCGGAGACGCGCCTTGCGGACCTGCTGACGGCGCCGATTGCGGCCGTGTTCCCCTCAAAGGGCGAATTCCGCAAGATGGTGCAAGGCGGCGGAGTCTCCATCAACAAGGAAAAGGTCACCTCGCCCGACGCCACCGCCTCCGAATCAATGCTCCTCAACGGCAAATACATCCTCGTCCAAAAAGGCAAAAAAAACATGTTCCT
>CAZLMV010000198.1:1313-3423 GCA_964560625.1 uncultured Bacteroides sp.
AAACGAAGCCGCTACCGCGGCTCGACACCCGAGGGCGGGTGTCGTCCCCAGTTAAGACGCGCCCCACGCGGCTTCAAATTGCTCCAATTGCTCCAATTGCTCCAATAATTCCTTAAACAGGGGCGCCAGCCCCAATTCAACAGGGGCGTCAGCCCCGATTAAACAGGGCCGCCAGCCCCGATTAAACACGGGCGCAAGCCCGTAAGCTAAGCCCGTATCAGCGACACATGTCCGACCGGCAGAGATGCGGTCATCAGCACGGGGATGCCGGTGGCGGGGTCTACGTGGCAATGGACGGTGTAGCCTGAGGGGGCGCCGTTGTAAGTGTACTGGAAATCAACGTCGTAGTTGCCGTCGGCGAGGCCATTGTAGGTCAGGGTTACTGACTCGGCGAAGCCTCCTTGCGAGGGAATGGTGAGCTGCTGGCCCGGCTGCATGTCCGCAAAATTGATCTGGCGGAAGTAATAAAACAGCGCCAACATATCCGACGTCACCGTAATAGCCTCCATGGTCTCGCCGGAAGCGTTGAGCTCCCCTTGGCCATGGATATTCTTATAATTCAGCGGGTTATCGGGGCGGAAAGCACCGGAGCGAAACTCCGTGACTTTCGGTTTGAGGTACCAGCCGTTTTGATACGTAACCTCCTCGCGAGCCAAGGCGCCGGGCAGAGGCGTCATCGTGGCCTGCAGGGTGTCAGAAATGCAAAACACTCGGCCCTCCCAGGGAATGGAATTGCCATCAAGGGTGGCGGAAAACTGATTGCCGTCGGTTTGAATCGTGGCCCGACCGTGGGCAATCATCACGTCGATCAAACCCCAGTGATAATGAACATCATAGGGGATTTCCTGGTAAGGAATCGAGACCTGAGCGGAGGCCCCGAACGCGGCGGCCAATCCCGCAAAAAAAGCTAAAATTTTCTTCATAATAGAGTCATTTTTAAGAAAAAACGCCTGCTCTGATAAAATAGTTTAAAGGAAAATTTGCAGGATTGTTTGAAAGTTCGTAAATTTGCAATTGTAAACACTAACTGCACCCCCCGATATGCTGCTCTATTTGAAACTCATGCTCCAGTTGGTCTTGGCCCCGTCAAAGGGCTGGGAAGACGTGGAATTGACCTCGCCAAGCCCTCGTCGGCTCTTTGTCGCAGGGTTGGTGCCGCTGTGTGTCGTGGCGGGCGTATGTGCCTCATTGTCAGCATGGTGGCTCTCCGCGGCGGGGCCTTTTGTGCTGATTATGCGCGGAGTGGTGTGTGCGGTGCAGTATTTGCTAACCTATTATTTGGCCCACGCGCTGCTGCTTTCCCTGCTGCCGCGAATCACCTCCGACGGCCTCATTGACCGCGACCGCGTCAGCATCTTCGCCACGCTCAGCGTCGGCATCATGGCGATCATCGGCATCATCGTCAACGCCTTCCCCATGGAAGACATCTTCCTGTTCTTGCCGATAATAGTCGTGGTAATCATCTATCGCGCAAGGCGTTATCTCTGCGTGGAGCGCAAGCGCACGGGGCTGCTGATTGCCTTTGGCATCCTCGCGATTATCCTCCCCGTCTATATTTTAGGGCGCATCCTGAGCCCCCTGATCGGCTAACCGCCCTACCCTCCCCTTAACCCATAAAATCTTCAAGATTATGGCCCAAAAAATGAAACTCAAAGAAGTCAATATAAAAAATCGGCGCGCAACGTTTGATTATGCCATCGGCGACACCTTCACCGCCGGTATAGTCCTGACAGGCACCGAAATCAAGTCGATCCGCTTGGGCAAAGCCTCGCTGGTCGACACGTTTTGCTACGTCGAGCGCGGCGAAGTGTGGGTGAAAAACATGTATATCGCCGAATATTTTTACGGCACTTACAATAACCACACCGAGCGCCGCGAGCGGAAACTCCTGCTCTCGCGCAAGGAGATTCGCCAATTAGAAAAGGAGGCGAAAGAGGCGGGCAACACCATCGTGCCGCTGCGCCTTTTTATCAACGACCGCGGCCTGGCAAAGCTCGTCATCGGCATAGGCCGAGGCAAAAAGGAATTTGACAAACGCCAATCAATCCGCGAGCGTGACGACAAACGCGCCATGGCCCGCGCATTCCATAAATAACTCTCAATCAAGCAA
>CAZLMV010000199.1:0-3401 GCA_964560625.1 uncultured Bacteroides sp.
AGAGATGGTCATAGGTACGCCCCTTTCTTATTTGTAGCCGAACTGGCCCCGGAATTTGGTCCAGTTGCCGATAGCCGTCTCTTTTACCAGCGCGAACTCAATGCTGTACCCCGCCGCCATGAGCTTTTCAAAGGCTTCGGCCTCCTCGGGGACCACGGACTGGTTGTTGCCCAGCTTGATGGCCTCGGGCCGGTCGCGTGAAAGTGTATTCTTTGAGGTCGTAGCTGAGCTGCGGGTCGGTGGCCCACAGGCAGTTAACGTAGCGGGCGTCGTCTTCACCCTTGACTTCGAAGCATACGCGGCGGAACCAGATGTCGGCGGTTTCGGGGGTCTCGGAATAGTGGCCCACGGGGGTGTCGCGGCCGTAGATTATGGAGTTGTTAAATTCGGCGTGGGTCTTTTCGGCGTCAAGAAATTCGATGATTGCCATGTCGGGCCAGGCGAAGAGATACCAGTTGGCCAAGGTGCACCGAAAGAACTGGTAATCACCGCCTTCCGCCAAGAGCAGGGCCGACGCGGCATTGCTCAGCTCGGAACCGAGGGCGCGGACTTTGGCGCCTCCGCGGGCCGTCAGAATCGAGCCGGCGGAGTTATATATGCGCGAATTTTCAAGCGTGAGGTCCACTAAGGAGTCGAGGAAGACGCCCGAGGAGGTGTTGACTATCTCCGTGTGGTTCAGTCGGTTACCGGAGGAGCCGCGGGCAAATTCCACGCCGTGCCATTGGGCGGACATGACGTCATAACTGATGTCGGCCACTACGTTGCCCGTGCGGTCGCCGCGCAGGATGACCGGGGCCTCGGCGGTGCCTTGGCTCAGGAGGGTGCCTTCGACCTTGAGGGCGCCTTTGTCGTGGAAGAGCAGCGCCGTGCCGGGGGCGAGGGTGAGGGTCGCACCGGGGGCCACGCGCAGGGTGTCAAAAATGATGTGCGGGAGCTCGGCGGTCCATGTGACGGACTCGGAAATGACCTCCGCGCGATGGCGCTCCACGTTTTGCGCCAAGGCCTTCAGGGGCACCGAGCGGGTCACTCCGTTGGTCACCACGTCAAGCATGTCGGTCATCTCAACTGCCTGAGCCGTAGGGGTTTGCGGCAGGGTGCACTCGACGAAGACGTAGATGGAGTCGTTGGGACGAATCTCCACGTCGCGAAACTCCGTGCCGCTGCGGCCGTCGACGTTGATGCGGAAATGCTGGCCGGAGCGCAAATTGACCTGCGAGAGGTTGATTTGCTTGGAGTTACGGTTATAAATCATCAGCATCGCCGTGGGCGACGGATTGTCGGTGAATTGCACGCCCATGTCGAGTTCCTCAACCGAAAAAGTGGGCTGAGCGGAGGGGCGGGTGTCGAAGCCGTCTTCAATGCAGGCGGTCAGCGAAGCGAGTATGCCGAAAAGTAGGAGAATGCGTTGTTTCATACCATAATAACGCAAACCCGGGGCAAATTATTGCGAGTTAGTCGAGGCGGCGGTCCCAGTCTTTCCAGACGGGTTCGTAGCCGAGGCGGGAGATTTCGGCGGCGACGGCGCGGGGGGAGCGGTCGTCGCTCACTTCGAATTGCTCAAGTGCCTCAGGCGTAGACACATAGCCGCCCGGTTCGGTCTTTGAGCCGGCGCTCATGGAGGTCACTCCAAGTTGCATCATGTTGGCGCGAAATTCGGGCTTTTCGCGGGTGGAATAGGAGATGTCGACGTCGTGGTCAAACAGGCGGAAGGCAAACGTCAGCTGCGCTAACTCCTTGTCAGTCATGACCACTTTGGGCTGATATCCGCCCTCGGCGGGACACATTCGCGGGAAGTTCACCGAGAAGCGCGTGCGCCAGTAATTTTTGCGCAGATAGAGCAGGTGGCGGGCCATGTAGGTGACGTCCGTGCGCCAATCCTCGAGGCCGATGAGCACGCCCATGCCGATTTTGTGGAGCCCGGCGGCGCCCATGCGGTCAAAGCCGTTGACGCGCCATTTGAAGTCGGATTTCATGCCCCGCGGGTGATACTTCTTGTAGTTTGCCTCATTGTAGGTCTCCTGAAAGCAGACCACTCCGTTGAGACCGCTATCTATCAGTCGCTCATAGGCTTGCTGCTTCAGGGGCATGACCTCGATGGTCAGATTATGGAAGTAAGGGCGGCAAGTTTGGAGCACTTTTTCGAGATAGTCGGGGCCATTGAGCGAGGGGAATTCGCCGCTGACAATCAGCAGGTTTTCAAAGGGCCCGAGGGCGCGGATGGCCTCACATTCAGCCTTGACCTGCTCCTGCGTTAAAGTAATGCGGGCCAAGGGGTTATGGTGGTTAAAGCCGCAATAGACGCAATGGTTGGTGCAGGCGTTGGAGACGTACATGGGGATGTACATCGAGATGGTTTTGCCGAAACGTTCGCGAGTGATTCGCTGCGACTTTTGGGCCATCTGCTCCAAGAAGGGCACGGCGGCCGGGGAAATCAGGGCCATGAAGTCGTCGATGGTCAGGCGGTCATGGCTCAAGGCGCGGCGGACGTCGTCGGCCGTCTTGGCGGCAATGGCGGCGGTGGTGTCGTCCCAGTTGTAGTGTTGAAGTTCGTCGTAAAACATTTATTTACAGCTTTCTGCGGTGGCGGCGCTGATACGCATGGCGCAGAAATTGGGGCCACACATCGTGCAGAAATGATCGTCGCCTTTGTGGGATTCAACGTAATAACGCTTGGCCAATTCGGGGTCAAGGCTGAGGTTAAACTGGTCCTTCCAGCGGAATTCGAAGCGGGCGCGGCTCAGGGCGTCGTCGCGCACCTGGGCGCCGGGGTGGCCCTTGGCCAAGTCGGCGGCGTGAGCGGCTATCTTATAGGTAATTACGCCGGCGCGGACGTCGTCGAGATTGGGCAGGGCGAGGTGCTCCTTGGGCGTTACGTAGCAGATCATTGCCGTGCCCATGCGGGCTATGTTGGCGGCGCCGATGGCCGAGGTGATGTGGTCATAACCGGGGGCAATGTCGGTGGTTAGCGGGCCGAGGGTGTAGAAGGGCGCGCCGTGGCATTTCTCGATCTGGCGGTCCATGTTTTCCTGAATCTTGTGCATGGGCACGTGGCCGGGGCCTTCGATAAGTACCTGAACGCCATGTTTCCAGGCTATTTCCGTCAGCTCGCCCAGAACGTCGAGCTCCATGAACTGGCTGCGGTCGTTGGCATCGTGAATCGAGCCGGGGCGCAGGCCGTCGCCCAAGGAGACGGCAACGTCATAGCGGGCGAGGATTTCGCAAATTTCATCGAAATGGGTGTAGAGGAAGTTTTCCTGATTGTGGATCACGGCCCAGCGGGTCATGATTGAGCCGCCGCGGGATACGATGCCCGTCAATCGCTCGGAAATCAGGTCGGCGTGGGCGCGGAGGGCGCCGGCGTGGATGGTGAAGTAGTCCACGCCCTGCTCGGCCTGCTCAAT
>CAZLMV010000200.1:0-3349 GCA_964560625.1 uncultured Bacteroides sp.
ATTCGCGGGGAGCTGGTCGTATAGGACTTACCCGACTGCAAAGTTACAAAAAAAAACCCAATCCACCAAATCTTTCCCCTAAAAAATTTTCCACCAGAGCAACTATAGCAACCATAGCTTTGACTCAAAATTTTATAGACCAGGGTCCCATAGGCCCAGGGTACGTCAACCCCTGAGCCTATGGGACCCTGGTCTAAAAGTCTCTGCGACAGGGCTATGGTTGCTATGGTTGGTCGGGGCGGAAAATTTGTTCGGCGGCGAGGGAGGTGGGGGTGGAGAGGTCGGGGAGATGGTAACGGGTTTGGGCTTTTTTGTAGGCCTGGGTGAAGACTCGCTGGTTGACGAAGGCGCGGAAGTCGTTGTTGTCGAGATAGTTGCGGGCGAATTCGGTTTTTTCGCTGAGGAGGTTGACCACTATGGCATAGAGGGCGTCGCTCGAGGTGATTTCGGCGCTCTGCTCGTCGCGGTGGTGCACGGCATTGGAAAAACTCTCATTATCAGCCAAGCGCTCAGGGAGGAGTCTGATCTGCTCAATGGCTTCTTCGGGATGCTGCCATTCTATGCCACCATATTGGCTGTTAAACTCCTCCAGGATATTGGATAAGCGGTCAAAATCTGACTTGGCGGCGGCGCCTCCGGTGCCAACGGGCACAGGCGCGATCTCCGTGTCTTCATTCTTCATCTGAAACTGCGCTTCCTCCTGCTTGATTGCGCGATATTGATCAAAGTCAATGGCGTCGAGAAGGCCTGCGGTCCAG
Source organism: uncultured Bacteroides sp. (assembly GCA_964560625.1). Lineage (GTDB taxonomy): Bacteria > Bacteroidota > Bacteroidia > Bacteroidales > Muribaculaceae > UBA3263. The sequence continues at coordinate 759 of CAZLMV010000200.1, forward strand.
TCCTCACGTGGAATCACCGGGAGTTTGGCGGCAAGCAGATGGAGATAAGTAAACATTTTCTCCCAAGCTACGGTCTTATAAGGCGAAACGGCCGCAATAAACGGATAGAGGCGGTTAAAACCTTTGATTGCGCCCTTGCAGTCAATCTTGCCGTCGTCGTCCAAGGCCTTAAAGCGCTCCACGGCCGTGTCAAGGATCGGGTCAAGCATGGTGCGGTCCTCTTCCGAGAGGAATATGCGGTTGATTTCATCCACCTCGGCGGGAGTAAAGAGATTGTAAGCCTCAATCTTGGCAAGGAGGTCATTGAGTTTATTGGGGTCGGTTTCGTGGCTCAGATTCGTTGATTTATAGTATCTTTGGAAGGCTTCCTGCACGAGTTCGGCGTTTCCGGCAAAGTCGAGGACGAAGGTGTCACGCTTCTTCGGGTGGCAACGATTCAGTCGCGAAAGGGTCTGCACGGCTTTGACATCGCTAAGCACTTTGTCGACATACATCGTGTGGAGCAGCGGCTGGTCATAGCCCGTCTGGAATTTGTCGGCCACGACTAAGATGCGGTAAGGATCCCGGCCCATGCGCGCCTCTATTTCCGACGACGGGAAGCCGTTGATGGAGGCTTCGTTGACCTGCTTGCCTTTATATTCCTTATCGCCGGAGAAGGCTACGATGGCCTTGTAGGGGCTTTTGCGCTCGCGCAACTGGTCAGAAATGGCATAATACATTTCTATGGCGCGGAGGATGCTCGAGGTGACCACCATGGCGCGGGCCTGTCCGCCGACTTTGCCTTTGTTGATGACGTTTTCGTGGAAGTGCTCGACGATGATGCGGGCCTTGGCGTCGATGGTTTCGGGCTGAGATTCGACCCAGGCGCGGATTTTTGCCGCGGCTTGCTTCTTGTCAAATTCGGGGTCTTCCTCAATGGCCCTAACTACCTTATAATAGCTCTGATAGGGGGTGTAATTTTGCAGCACGTCCATGATGAAGCCTTCCTCGATGGCCTGCTTCATGGAATAGACGTGGAACGGCACGTGGGCCACGTTTCCTTCGGCGTCGGGCGGCAGCGGAGTGCCAAACATTTCGAGGGTTTTGTTTTTCGGCGTGGCGGTAAAGGCGTAATAGTTGGCATTTGAGGCCATTTTGCGGCCGGCCACTATCTTGGCGATTTTGTCTTCGAGGTCTTCGTCAGAGTCGTCGTCAGAGGCATTGCCACTCACGCCGATGTTCATTTTTGCCGACATGGAGCCGTTTTGCGAGCTGTGGGCTTCGTCAATGATGATGGCGAAGCGGTTATTTTTCAGCGACGAGCCGATAGCATCCAAAATAAAGGGGAATTTGTGGACAATCGTGATGATGATCTTCTTGCCTCCTTTGAGAGCCTCGGCGAGGCTTTCGCTGCTGTCGGCCCACGCCACTACGTTGGCTAACTTCTGAAACGAGCGGATGTTATCGCGAATCTGCTTGTCGAGGTTCACGCGGTCGGTGACCACAATGACGCTGTCAACCACCGGTACATTCTCCTTCAGCAGCCCCACCAACTGATAGGCAAGCCAAGTGATCGAATTCGACTTGCCCGAGCCCGCGGAGTGCTGAATCAGATAGCGATGGCCCACACCCTTCTCCTTGGTCTCCCTCAGAAGGCGGCGCACCACCTCGAGCTGATGATAGCGCGGCCAGATGACCTTGGTTTTGGTCTTGCCGGTCTTTTCGTCTTTTTCCTCAATTACCTGGGCGAAGTCTTCGAGGATATTGCTCAGACTCTGCTTCGTGAGCACCTCTTCCCAAAGATAGGCGGTCTTTAATCCGTTGGGATTCACCGGGTTACCTTTGCCGCCGTTGTTGCCTTTATTGAAGGGGAGGAACCAGCTGTTTTTGCCGTCGAGTTTGGAACACATGGCAATGTCGGTATCGTCCACAGCAAGATGCACCGCGCAACGTTTCGGCCTGAACAGCAAGTCTTTAGGGTCGCGGTCGTTTTGATATTGCGCCTTGGCGTTTTCCACGGTCTGCCCCGTGAAATGGTTTTTGAGCTCCATGGTCACCACCGGCAGGCCGTTGATAAACAGCGCCAAGTCAATTGACAGCAGCGTATTCGTCGGGCTATAATGCAGCTGGCGGACGACGGTGAAATCGTTGTCGTCATACAGTCGCCGCGCCGTGGGGTTCAGTTCGCTCGGCAAGACGTAATAGAGGTCGAAGTGGAGAGTGATGTAGCGGAAACCGCGGCGCAACACGTCCGTGACGCCGCGCTTGGTGATTTCATCGCGCAGGCGGGCGAAGAATTTGTTGCGCTCGGCGGGGGTGTCAAACACTCGCAGTTCGTCGGCCTTTTCGGGCTGCGTCTTGCGAATAAAGGCTTCGACGCGCTGCGGGAGCAGTGCGTAGGTCTTGTCATACTCAGAGCTGTTGCCCTGATTGTAGCCGTTGACATCGCGCAGATGTTCAACGATGATATCTTCAAGTCCTCGTTCGGATATGTTTAAAGTCATAGTGAGGAGTTATTAAGTATAAGACTTTAGTGATGAGTTACTATGTGTTAGACGTTTGGCACTTGCCGTTTTTATTGATGATGTCAATAATTTCAGCAGTTCTTCACA
>CAZLMV010000201.1:0-3331 GCA_964560625.1 uncultured Bacteroides sp.
TTGAGGGCATCGAAAATGCGCATCACGTTGAGGCCGTTTTTGATTGCTTCCTTATAGAAACCTTCCAAGACGCTGTTAGGGTAGGGCACATAGCCGAAGAGGTTGCGTCCGCGGCTCAGGGCTGAGAGCAGCGATTTGCCCTTCATGGCCTTGGAGACGATGCGGAGGCGGTCCCAGGGACTTTCGTCGAGATAACGCATCACGGAGTCAGGCACGGCGCCGCCCCATACTTCCATAATGTAGAATCCGGCGTCCTCGTAAAGGGGGAGGAGCTTGTCGATTTCCGACTGGGGCATGCGGGTCGCGAAGAGTGACTGCTGGCCGTCGCGCAGGGTCAGGTCACGTATCTGTAGCTTTTTGGTCATAATCTGAGTTTTTGGTTATTTAATGCGCAAAGTTACGCATAATCGGGCAAAAAAACAAACATTCGGCGGGACTTTGCGCCAATGTTGGACTTTTTAGGAACATTTTTAGGACGGAGGGCGAAAAATTCCGAAATAATTCTTAAATTTGTAGTCGGTTTTTTAACTATTTGTTTATGTTTGTCACGAAAACATTGAAGGCCATCGGCCGCTATTGCCTCTTCATGAAGAGCGTCATTTCGGTGCCCGACAAGTGGAAAGTTTTTTTCCGCCGCACGGGCTCGGAAATCTATAAGCTCGGGATCGATTCCATCCCGTTGGTGGTGATTATCTCGCTGTTTATCGGCGCGGTGATCACGATTCAGATGCAGATTAACATTGAGTCGCCCATCATTCCGGCCTATGCGGTCGGTTTGGCCACTCGCGACATTGTGCTCCTTGAGTTCTCCTCCTCGATTCTCTGCCTGATTTTGGCGGGTAAGGTGGGGTCGAGCATCGCCTCGGAAATCGGCACCATGCGCGTGACTGAACAGATTGACGCACTTGACATTATGGGCGTCAACTCGGCCAATTACTTGGTCTTCCCCAAGGTTATCGGCTTTTTGGTCTATATCCCGGTGCTGTGTGTGCTGTCGATGTTCACCTCCATCGTGGGCGGCTGGATCATCGCGCAGTTTACCGACATCATCTCCGTGAGCCGCTATGTGTATGGTTTGCAGGCGTTTTTCACCGAGTGGTATGTGTGGTACGGCTTGATCAAATGCTTGGTTTTCTCGGTGATTATCACCACGGTAGCCTCGTTTGAGGGCTACTACGTTGAGGGCGGCTCGATTGAGGTCGGCAAGGCTTCGACTCGCGCCGTGGTCAACAGCTCTATTCTCATTCTTCTATTTGACGTAATTTTGACCAAACTCCTGCTGCAATGATTGAGGTAAAAAACGTAACCAAGGCCTTTGACGGCAAGACGGTGCTCCACGACGTCAGCTGCACGTTTGACACCGGAAAGACCAACCTGATTATCGGCCAGTCCGGCTCGGGCAAAACCGTGATGATGAAGTCAATTGTCGGTTTGGTGCGCCCCGACGTGGGCCATATCTACTTTGACGGGCGCGACCGCTTGACCATGTCGGGCAAGCAAATCAAGGAGCTCCGCAAGGAAATAGGCATGCTTTTTCAGGGGTCGGCGCTCTTTGACAGCGAGACGGTGATGTCAAACGTGATGTTCCCGCTTGTGATGTTCTCAGACATGACCCACGCTGAGATGGTTGACCGCGCAAATTTCTGCCTGGAGCGCGTCAATCTGAAAGGGCAGGGGAGCAAGTACCCCTCGGAGATTTCCGGCGGCATGCAGAAGCGCGTGGCCATTGCGCGCGCCATTGCCCTGAATCCCAAATATCTGTTTTGCGACGAGCCTAACTCGGGCCTCGACCCTAAGACGTCGATTCTGATTGACGAGCTCCTCAGCGACATTACCCACGAATATAACATCACCACCATAATTAATACGCACGACATGAACTCCGTGCTCGGCATCGGCGAAAACATCGTGTTTCTCAATCGCGGCCACGTCGACTGGATCGGAAATAAAGACCAGTTGGCATCGTCGACTAACGAGAGCCTGATTGACTTCGTCTTTGCCACGAAGCTGTTTCGCGAAGTGCGTGATTATCAGTTGGCTCATCAGCGTTGAACGTTTTCCCCGCCCCGGGCGTTATCAAGGATATGGAAATAGCAAAGATTACATCGCCGGCCGACATTCGCGGCCTCGGCTTGGAAGAATTAACGGCGCTGTGTGCTGACCTGCGCAAGGCGTTTCTTGAGAAAGTATCGGCCCATGGCGGCCATGTAGGCCCGAATTTGGGCTTGGTGGAGGCCACTGTGGCGCTCCACTATGTGTTTGACACTCCGAAAGATAAGATCGTCTTCGACGTGTCTCACCAGACATATATCCACAAGATGCTCACCGGGCGCGTTGACGCCTTTCTCAATCCGGAGAAATATGACGACGTGACGGGCTACACGAACCCCGGCGAGTCGGAATATGACCTCTTCACCATCGGCCATACGTCGACGGCTGTGAGCCTCGCGGGCGGCATTGCCAAGGGGCGAGACCTGCAAGGTGAGAAATATAATGTCGTGGCCTTGGTGGGCGACGGCTCGCTCAGCGGCGGCGAGGCCTTTGAGGGCTTAGACGAAGGCGCCGAGTTAGGGTCGAACTTCATCGTGGTGGTCAACGACAATGAGATGTCAATCGCCGAGAATCATGGCGGCCTCTACGGCAACCTAACCGAGCTGCGCGCCACAAACGGGCAGGCTAAGGATAACTATTTCAAGGCGTTAGGCTATGACTACGTCTACGTGGCCGACGGCAACGACCTCGGCGCGCTGATTCAGGCCTTCCGCGCGGTCAAGGACTCGCAGAAGCCCGAGGTGGTGCATATCCACACCGACAAGGGCCACGGCTATCTCCCCGCCGAGCAGAATAAGGAGAAATTCCACTTCTCCGGCCCCTTTGACTTGGCCACGGGCGAGGTGAAAGGTGATGATTATGAAGATTATACGGACATTTTCACGGCCGAGATGCTCCGACAAATGAAGGCCGACCCGAAGGTCTGTGTCCTCACTGCCGGCACTCCCGGCGCCATCGGTTTCGGTCCGGAGCAGCGCAAGCAGGCCGGGCGGCAGTTTATCGACGTGGGCATTGCCGAGCAGGAGGCCGTAGCGATGGCCTCGGGCATTGCCAAGGCGGGTGCGCGCCCCTGTTTCGGAGTGGTCAGCTCGTTCGTTCAGAGGGCTTATGACCAGCTCTCGCAAGACGTGGCCATCAACGGCCAGCCCATAGTCCTTAATATATTCTATGGCTCCGTGATGGGGATGACCGACGTGACTCACCTCGGATGGTTCGACATCGCGCTGATTTCCAACATTCCCGGCTGGGTTTACCTTGCGCCGGCCACTGTTGAGGAATA
>CAZLMV010000202.1:0-1855 GCA_964560625.1 uncultured Bacteroides sp.
GACCACCCCCCTCCGCGCCCTCCTCCACCTCCCCACCCTCACCCTCCACCCGCTCTGAGAATCACATATCCTCAAGCGTGAAGAGGCGGGGCGTGATGTCATAATTCGACAATATGGCCGCGCGAATGGCATCAACTTTCTCGAGAAAAGCCTTGTGGTCATAGTTGCGGCGCTGACGCTTGACTTCGGCCACGGTGGCCGACTTATTATCGGCCGAAATGCCCACGATGTCAATCTCGTTGGCCTCCTTCCCTCGCTTTCGCTCCCACCATGACCCGATTTCGCGGTATTCATGGCTTTCCATCATCTTCAGCCGAAACCAGCGCTCCAAGGCGTGGCCCGAAAAAGTCGGATAGTCACTGAGGATAATCTGCCGGAGATATTCAAAGTTTTTGAGCTCAACGAGCGTCTGATTGCGATCAAAATAATTGAACCAAAAACGCAAAAAATTGTCAATGATCTCATATTGAACGGTTTGCGACCGCGGTTTGGCCATTATCGGGCGCACTCGCTTGATCAATGAATAATCCTCAATGAGGCGCTTGAGATGCCCGGCCACAGTCACTCCGCCCAATGCATTTTCAATCTCCCCCTGCGTATTGATTCCCGAGGCGATGCAGCTCAGAATGGAGAAATAAAGGCCATAATCCTTGCCAAATTCCTCTATCAGCAGGTTGCGCCCTTCGTTGACAAAGGGGGAATTTTCGCGCACAATGTAGTCAAACATCCCGGGGATGGTCAGGTCGGTGTCCTCGCAAAGCAGTTCAACATACTTGGGCACTCCCCCCGTGACCGTATAAAACGCCAAGAGCTCGTCGGGGGTATAATCCGGGCGGAAATCGCGCATAATCTCCTTCATGGTCTCCGTGCCGAAACCCGAGAGGCGAATCGTGGCGTCCGCGCGCCCGAAAAGCGGCTCATGGTAGCTCTCAAAAATCTTGTGCATCAGCGAGTAAACCGACCCCATGAGCAGGAGATTCAGGTGGGTCTGGTCGCGATAGGTGTCCCAGATGTTTTGCATGTCGCTATAAACCGACGGATTGATGGTGAGAAACTCCTGAAATTCGTCAATTATCAGGTTGAATTTCAAGTTCTTACTCGTCTCCATCAGGAAGTAAAACAACTCGCGAAACGACGTCAACCCCGCGGGGACATGTACACTCAGCTGCGCAGCAATTAGCTGCGAAAACTCGGCGCAAAGTGCGGCCTCGTTCTTGCGACTGACGAAGAGATAGACCGTCGGGTAATCGCCCTGAGTGGCGCGCAGGGCAAGTTGGGTTTTGCCGATGCGTCGGCGCCCGGTAATGACGGTCATGCGTGAGCGTGACTGAAAGGCGCGGTCTTGAATGCGCCTAAGTTCTTCGATTTCCTTGGTTCGGTTATAGAATTTCATCTGTTTTTGTTACCGTGGTAATTATTACGGCGGTGACAAAGTTAGTGATTTTATCCGAAACTTCCAAATTTTTTCGCTCCCGAAGGCGGTTCCGGGGCAGTGAAGAGGCAGTTTAGGAGGGGCAGACACTAAATTTTATAAGATTTATAAGATTTATAAGTCTTATAAAAATTATATATGCGTCGGGCCGGAAAAATTATTTGGAGGTTGGCGGTTTTTTTTGTAAATTTGCAGTAAGAAATCAATAGTATTGACAATGATTGAAAATGACATTTTGCGGCTTGGCGGTCGCGACTTTCGTTCGAGGCTCTTCGTTGGCACGGGCAAATTCCCGTCTAACGAGCTGATGCTCCGCGCCATCCGCGCTTCCGAATCTGAAATGGTCACGGTGGCCGTCAAGCGCCTTGACCTGGATAACATCGACGAGGACGACATGCTCGGCCACATTGACCGCCAGCGCGT
>CAZLMV010000202.1:1955-3308 GCA_964560625.1 uncultured Bacteroides sp.
GTTGGCGTGGCCGCCGTGATGCCCCTCGGAGCGCCGATTGGCACGAACCAGGGCCTGCAGACGCGCTCCATGCTTGAAATCATCATTGCCGAGAGCCGCGTGCCCGTGGTCATCGACGCCGGAATCGGTGCGCCGAGCCATGCCGCAGAGGCCATGGAAATGGGTGCCGACGCCGTGTTGGTCAACACGGCCATCGCCGTGGCCGGCGACCCCGTCGAGATGGCCATCGCCTTCCGCGAAGCCACGATTGCCGGCCGCCGCGCACGCCTTGCCGGCCTCGGCGCCGTCGGCTTCCAGGCCGAAGCCTCCTCGCCGCTAACTTCATTCCTTAACTAAATTTTAAATTATGAATTAGAAATTAGAAATTCCCGATCCCCCAAAAAAAATCCTAATTCCTAATTCCTAATTTCCAATTAATCCCCAGCTCAATTCCAGTGAAAATCAACGATATAGACTGCCGGAAATATCCCGGCTCAGAGAAAATTTACGTCAGCGGCGAGCTCTACCCCGACATCCGCGTGGGCATGCGCCAAGTCAACCTGATGCCCACGGTGAAAGTCGACGCCGAAGGCAACAAAACCACGCGCCAAAACCCGCCCGTGACCATCTACGACACCTCCGGTCCCTTCACGGACCCGGCCGTCGACGTAGACATCAACGCCGGCATCCCACGCATCCGCGAGAGCTGGAACGCGCGCCGCACTGACCTCGAGGAACTCCCCGAAATCTCCTCAGAATATGGACGCCAGCGCCTCAACGACCCCGCGCTCGACTCCATCCGCTTCCCGCGCCGCCACAAACCCCTGCGCGCCAAGGAGGGTGCCCGAATCACCCAGCTCGACCTGGCCCGCGCCGGAGTCATCACCCCCGAGATGGAGTATGTGGCCATTCGCGAAAACGCCCGCTGCCAAGAGCTTGGTATTCAGACACATATCACTCCCGAATACGTGCGCCAAGAAGTGGCCGCCGGGCGCGCCGTGATCCCCGCAAACCCCAACCATCCGGAGGCCGAGCCGATGATCATAGGCCGCGGATTTTTGGTCAAGCTCAACACCAACATCGGCAACTCCGCCCTGAGCTCCGGCATCGAGGAGGAGGTGAACAAGGCCGTGTGGAGCTGCTACTGGGGCGGCGACACCCTGATGGACCTCTCCACGGGCGACAACATCCACGAAACCCGCGAATGGATCATCCGCAACTGCCCCGTGCCCATGGGCACAGTTCCTGTGTATCAAGCACTTGAGAAGGTCAACGGCAAAGTCGAAGACCTCACCTGGGAAATCTATCGCGACACGCTCATTGAGCAGGCCGAGCAGGGCGTGGACTACTTCACCATCCACGCCGGCGCCCTCC
>CAZLMV010000203.1:0-3289 GCA_964560625.1 uncultured Bacteroides sp.
GGTGGTGTTGCCGAGAGAGTCGAGAGCGTCGGTGCGCTTGCGGACTTCAGCGCCAAGGCCGGCCATTTCAGCGTTACCGCCGGCATTGTCGGCGATGGGGCCGTAAGCGTCTGTTGCCAAGGTGATTCCGAGAGTGGAAAGCATACCAACGGCGGCGAGGCCGATGCCATAGAGGCCCCAAGAGATGTTGGCCATATCGAAGTTGGCGGCGAGGCAGTAGCTCAGGATGATGCCGACAACTACGGCAATCACGGGGATGGCGGTAGAAATCATGCCGAGACCCACGCCGGAGATGATCACCGTCGCGGGGCCGGTCTGGCCGCTTTCGGCGAGTTTCTTGGTGGGTTTGTAGCTCTGAGAAGTGTAATATTCAGTGGCGCGGCCAATTACGATGCCGACCAAGAGGCCGACAACCACGGCCAAGCTCATGTTGATCCAGTTAGGCATCTTCAGCGCCCAGAGGATGGCGAAAGTAGCGGCCACGATCAGAAGCGAAGAGACGTTGGTGCCCACGGCTAAGGAGTTGAGCAGGTCCTTCATAGTGGCGTTTTCCTTGGTCTTCACGGTGAAAATACCGCAAATAGAGAGGATGATACCAACAGCGGCAATCAACATCGGGGCCATAACAGCCTTGAGCTGAAGAGCTTCGCCGGCAACTGAATCACAAAGGCCAACCGAAGCACCGGCAGCAGCGCCGAGGGCCGCAGTGGCAAGGATTGAGCCGCAATAGCTTTCATAGAGGTCAGCACCCATGCCGGCCACGTCGCCTACGTTGTCGCCTACGTTATCGGCAATGGTAGCGGGGTTGCGGGGGTCATCTTCGGGGATGCCGGCTTCGACTTTACCCACGAGGTCAGCGCCTACGTCGGCAGCCTTGGTGTAGATACCACCACCGACGCGGGCAAACAGGGCCTGAGTCGAGGCACCCATGCCGAAGGTCAGCATCGTGGTGGTGATCATGGTGAGTTTTTCGGTGCCCGTGGCGTCAACGCAAGCATTGAGGAGCAAATACCAGAAAGAGATGTCGAGCAGGCCGAGACCAACCACTACCAAGCCCATTACGGCGCCGGAGCGGAAAGCCACTTTCAGGCCGGCGTTGAGCGAGCCGCGGGCTGCATTGGCCGTGCGGGCGCTGGCATAAGTTGCCGTCTTCATGCCCAAGAAGCCGCTCAGACCGGAGAAGAAACCGCCGGTAAGGAAGGCTACGGGAACCCAAGGATTCTGCAGGCCAAAGCCATAGGCCATGATGGCGAAAATGATTACAAGGCAGACAAACACGATGGAAACGATCTTGTACTGCTGCTTTAAATAAGACATTGCGCCCTGGCGCACGTGAGAGGCAATCTTGGCCATCAGAGGCGTGCCCTCACTTTCTTTCTTCATCTGACTGTAAAAATACCAAGCCAGAATCAATGCTAACACCGATGAAATCGGCACCAGCCAAAATAGAGTTTGCTCCATTTTTTAACTGTGAATTACGTGATTTTTGGTTTGAAAATTTGGTGCAAAGTTACGCATTTATCGTCAAAAATGGAACTATTCAGCGTTAATATCCGTTAAAAACTCCCTTTTTATGCGGTTTTTTCTTACCTTTGCATCGCAATCTTAAATCCCAATATCCCACTCCACGCCATGAAAAATTCGGTCATCCACCGCCAAATTCTTTTCATTCACAAATGGTTAGGGCTCATCATCGGGCTCTTCCTGCTGATTTCCTGCTTTACGGGCGCCATGATTATCATTGGCAAGCTCGCGGACTGTCACGCCCCGTTTTTTGGCGCGATGAAGACGCTCCATGGCTCGCTTTTTCTTGGCCAAAGCGGGCGGATGATTATTGGCGCGGCCACGTTACTGCTTATCATTGAGCTCATTACGGGCTATTGGCTATGGATCGACGTGGCCAAAGGGATGATTCATGCCGCAATCAATCGCGGCGCCGGCGCGCTCTATGGACTGCGACAAAGCCTCAGCTGGCGGCGACCAAACCTCCGCGTCGGCCTCCATGTCGGCCCCGGAATCTGGGCCGGAATCCCGCTGATGCTCATGGCCATTACGGGCCTGACATGGAGCTTCGAATGGTGGAACGACCTGATTTACTACATCTTTGACCCGACGGGCCAGACCAACAACTTCCACACCATCATCTCGCTCCACGTCGGCTCCTTCGCGGGCACTTTCTCGCGCCTGCTCTGGCTCTCCGCCGCATTGCTCGGCGCATCGCTTCCCATTACGGGACTTATCATTACGCTGCGCCACCACTCCCATAAGTAAGTTCACGGAACCCAGTAATACTGAGGCTTTTGGCGATGAACTTTCAACCATTGCTTAAACTCCGCCATGGTGCGCACCCCGTCGGCAATCACCGCCTCATAAAACTCCACTCCGTGGAAATCTGACTCCGCGCCCGCCTCAAACTTAAGGCGCAAAATCGTCTCCCTCTGCTCCGGGGTCATCACCTCGACAATGCGGTCAGCCATGCGCTCAAAGAAGCCGTCATACTCCGTGCCCTCCTCAATGTGGATCACGTCGAATTGCCACACTTCACCCTCCAAATCGCAAAGGAAATGCCAAGCCACGCAATGCTCCTCCGTCTGCAATCCGTTGATACACTTAATTTCCTTCACAAAAGGCAGCTTAGCAATCCGCGCCGCAATAGCAAAACTTCCCTCCTCCGTAACCCCGGCCGAATAAACATGAAGGTCAATATCCCGATGCGCCGCAATCAGCCCCATCCGCAACGACCCCACAACATTCACCCGACACCCAAACTCCCGCCAAATCTCTACAAACCCCGACGCCTCCAACACCCGCCGAGCCCGGCCCATCTCAAACAAATTCTCATGCTTCATAAAAAAACAATTACAGATTAAACAAATCCGCAAAGTTACAACATTTCCCCCTATCCGGCAAATTATCCGCTTATAATATTGAAAAAAATTTGGGATTTTTGATAAATTTTGCGGTTTTGGGGGGAATTTGGGTGTATCTTTGCAGGCATAAACCATAAACTATAAACTATAAACTATACTGCATCATGAAGAAGATTAAGAGCCGCAAAGATTTGCAAGTTACTGATTTACTGATTGCTCATGGGCCTGCAGGCTATGGAGTTTATGTTATGCTCACGGAGTATCTGAGCGAGCGCAAGGCCTTGCGCCGCCGAGAGGATATCAGCCGCATTGCCTACGAGCTGCATGCCGACGCCGAAATGGTCCGCTCCATCCTCGAGGATTTCAACCTCTTCGCCGTCTCCGCCGAGGGGGAGTTCTGCAACCTCTCCTCCGCGCCG
>CAZLMV010000204.1:0-3273 GCA_964560625.1 uncultured Bacteroides sp.
ACCGCTGCGGCGAAATGTTCAACTTCGTCCACTTCTCCGGCTATTCCTTCCGCCCGTCTATCCACTCGATCTAACAATTCCGCACCAAGTGGCGCGGTGTTTAAGGTCTAAAATATACCGCGCCACTTGGCGCGGTGTTTAAGGTTTAAAGTTTAAGGTCTAAGGTCTAATGGAGTCAGAAGCATAATTGGGGCTTATAATTCTTATAAGACTTATAACTCTTATAAGTTTTGGTTGCGCGAAGGGGAGCCGCCGGAAGGCGGTTCCGGCTATCGGTAGCCCCGCGGCTCGCCGCGGGGTTTACCGCCCCACCCCCTCATTGCGGCCGCCGGACGGCGGTCGCGGCTATCTTCAGCGAGGCCCCGACCGCCGTCCGGCGGCCGAATTCAGGAGGGGATCGTTTCTCCACGGGGCAAGCCCCGTGGCTACCAATAGCGACAACCGCCTATCGGCGGCTGCATTTATCTTGCCGAGGCCTCGGCTGCACCGGGGTGCAGCCCTACAATCCATAAAACCGCTCATAAAGCGAAAAAGCCCGCTTGGCGGGCGTCAGAACATAGGCACGTTCGGAGGGCCGCAGGCCCGAGAGCGTGTGTTTTCGCGGGCTTTCCCCCTGATTATGAGCCGCATCGCGGCGACAGAATCCACGGCCTGCGCTCCTATCGCAGCTGACGCAGCTCCTTCTTGGTGGGGTGCTCTGATACACACGCTCTCGGGCCTTTCAGCCCTCCGAACGTGCCTATGTTCTAACGCCCGCGATGCGGGCTTTTTCGCCTTGTAGGCGCCTTTATTTATGGTAGGGAGCGTTAGGACGATGGCGGAGCGAGGTTTGGCGCGCGCCGGGCACCCGGGGGCGGGTGCCCTTCCCGGTTATTTCGCGGCGGCAATGTATTTTGTATTTTGTATTTATTTTGTATTTTTCATTTACTTTGTATTTTGTATTTTTTTTCGTACCTTTGTGGTCACTATGCAACCAATCAAAACACCTCAACCTATTGACGCTCAGGCAGTCTATGAGTCGGCGCTGAAATATTTCGGCGGCGATGAGCTCGCTGCGCGCGTCTGGGCTTCCAAATATGCCCTGAAAGACAGTTATGGCAACATCTACGAGCAAACGCCTGACGACATGCATCATCGCATGGCGGCGGAGCTTGCCCGCACCGAGGCCAAGTATCCTAACCCCATGAGCGAGGAGGAGATCTTCAATCTGATGAAGGATTTCCGCTACGTGGTGCCCCAAGGGTCGCCGATGAGCGGCATGGGCAACCCGTTTCAGACGGTTTCTCTGAGCAATTGCTTCGTCATCGGCCTGGAGAATCCGGCTGACTCTTATGGCGCCATCCTCAAGTTAGACGAGGAGCAGGTGCAGCTGATGAAGCGGCGCGGCGGAGTGGGCCACGATCTGAGTCAGCTCCGACCCAAGGGGATGCCCGTGAAGAACTCGGCGCTGACCTCCACCGGCCTTGTGCCGTTCATGGAGCGCTATTCGAACACCACTCGCGAAGTGGCGCAGGATGGCCGCCGCGGCGCCTTGATGCTGACCACTTCGATTGTCCACCCCGACGCCGAAGCCGTGATTGACGCGAAGATGACCGAGGGAAAAATCACCGGCGCCAACGTCTCGGTGCGCATCACCGACGAGTTCATGCGCGCCGCCGAGGCCGGCAAGCCCTTTACTCAGAAATTCCCCGTGGACTCGGACCAACCCCTTGTGACGCAGGAGGTTGACGCCGCCGCCATCTGGCATAAAATCGTCCACAACGCCTGGAAATCGGCCGAGCCGGGAGTGCTGTTCTGGGACACCATCACCCGCGAGTCGCTCCCCGATTGCTATGCCGACTTAGGTTTCCGCACCATTTCGACCAACCCTTGCGGCGAGATTCCCCTCTGCCCTTACGATAGCTGTCGCCTCTTGGCCATCAACCTTTATTCCTACGTGGAGAATCCCTTCACGGAGGAGGCTCGGCTGAACCTTGAGCTGCTGACGGAGCATGTCAAGAAGGCGCAACGCATTATGGATGACCTGATTGACCTCGAAATCGAGAAAATCGACGCCATCCTTGCCAAGATTGACCAAGACCCCGAGGCCGAGGACACCAAACACACCGAGCGCCACCTCTGGGAGAAAATCCGCCAGCGCACCCTGCAAGGTCGCCGCACCGGCCTTGGCACCACCGCCGAGGGCGACATGATTGCCGCCTTAGGCCTGCGCTACGGCACGGAGGAGGCCTCCGCCATGAGCGAACTCGTGCACAAAACCATCGCCTTGGCGGCCTATAATTCGTCGGTCACCATGGCCGAGGAGCGCGGCGCCTTTGAGGTCTATGACTCTGCCCGCGAGGCTAATAACCCTTACATCAACCGCCTGTTTGAGGCCGACCCCGAGCTCAAGGAGCGCATGGCCAAGCATGGGCGCCGCAACATTGCCTGCCTGACGATTGCCCCGACGGGCACCGTCTCGCTGATGACGCGCACCAGCTCCGGCATCGAGCCCGTGTTCATGCCCGTCTATAAGCGCCGCCGCAAGGTCAATCCCAACGACAGGGACGTCCACGTGGACTACGTAGACGAAAACGGCGACTCGTTTGAGGAATACATCGTTTACCACCCCAAATTCCTTGAGTGGATGAAGGTTAAGGGCCTTGAAGTGGCTAAGAACATGACCGCCGAGGAGATTGCCGACCTCGTCAGCAAGTCGCCCTATGCCGGGGCGTCGGCCAACGAAATTGACTGGAAAGAGAAGGTCCACATGCAGGGCCGCGTGCAGAAATGGGTGGACCATTCCATCTCGGTGACCATCAATCTGCCCTCCACCGTCAGCGAGCAGTTGGTCAACGAGCTTTATCTGACAGCCTGGAAATCAGGCTGCAAAGGGTGCACCGTGTATCGCGACGGATGCCGCTCCGGAGTGCTCAACGCCATCACTCCCGCCAAGAAAAAAGAGAAAGAAAAGGCCCCCGACGCCGCCAATACGCCCCTCTTGGCCAAGCGCCCGGTGAGCTTGGAGGCCGACGTGGTCCGCTTCCAGAATAATAAGGAGAAATGGATTGCCTTCATCGGCTTGGTGGACGGCAAACCCTATGAAATCTTCACCGGCTTGGCCGACGACGAAGACGGCCTGTTCCTGCCTAAGTCAGTGACCCACGGGCAGATAATCAAGGCCATCGACGAGCACGGCAACAAGCGCTATGACTTCCAATTCACCAACAAGCGTGGCCACAAAACCACCATCGAGGGCCTGAGCGACAAGTTCAATCCCGAATACTGGAACTA
>CAZLMV010000205.1:0-3263 GCA_964560625.1 uncultured Bacteroides sp.
AATCCCAATAATCCCATTACCCCTTAGATTTTAACCCATAAACACGCGCGGGAAGCGCGTAATTAAACATGCGGCCCCGCGTTCTCTTGCGCGGGGCCGTGTATTTGGTTTGCATGGGGATTTTTTGTAACTTTGTGGGAGTATTTTTTGTTTAATTTTTTTCTATTTGTTTATGAGTGAAGACCAGACGCCTATTTGGCTTGATTTAAAAAAGGAGTATGTCGACGACAATTTTGACGCTTTAGTGCGTTATTTGCATAATAGTATGGGCAAAACTGACTCATTTTTGACCATTACCCAGCGGCTCGTCAGGGAGCGTACGGAGGTCCTGCTCCGCGAAATTGCTAACCGCCCGCTTTATGGCAAGGATGAGGAGATGATGAAGCTTGAATTTAACGTCCGGCTGCTTGCTACTTATTTATTGACTTTCCCCGAGGCCCCGAATCAGATCCGAGTGATGGTGGCTTTAATTCACGAATTGCGCGACCTTTCGCCAAAACATGGCGAAAGCCTGATGGCAGTAATGGAGAAATGTTTGACTCATCGCCGCATTGAGGGGTTAGCGTTTACTTACAATGACATTTCCACTTTCCAGCGCGAAATTTTTGCCCATAAGCTTTGTGCGGAGGGGGGCGTGCGTTTTGCCGAGCCCGCCGCAGTGCCGGCCATTTATGACAATAAAGGGCGCGTATGGCAGACGGAAAAGGGCCTGACCATCACGGCCCCGGGCGCATGGCAGAACAAGGAGACGCTCCAGTCACTGGTGAGCAACATGGAGGTGGGCATCGGGTGCCGCATGTCGACTCCCAAGATTGACCGCTTAGACTCAACGACCTCAATCTCACAGCTTTGCGCCTTCACCGAGGCTTTTCTCGAGGCGCAAAATCTACCCTTTGCTCAGGCCAAGAAGGTGCAGGTTAGCTATGCCAAGGATGACTCGGCCGTGTTTGAAATCACGTCGGCCAGCGAGCATGGGGGAATCTACCTGCGCTCGGTCGATCCGGCGTTTAAGCCCTTGGAGGGGCGCGCCGTGTTCCGCCATCAGAACGTCTGCGGCCTGGAGACGGAGAAGTTGGGGAAATACTTCACCCCCGGCGACCGCGTAAGGGCCCGAGTGGTCAATCCCGAGCGCGGCGAAATCTCCTTTGAGGAGGAGCTGAAGGAATGTCTCGTCGAGGCCACGCGCGACCAATTTCCCGCCGGATCAGAGATTTACGCCAAATTGAAGGTCACGGCTCACGGGCCGATAAAGTTCAACATGTGGCTGGCGGAAAACGGCGTGGCCCTGAGCACTTACCCCAATTCAGAGTATCAAGTCAACGACTTGGCACGCCTGCGCATCATCAACTTCGAACACAGCAAAAACTACGGCAAAATCAACGCCGAGCCCATTGAGGAGATCACCGAAGAGGATTTCATGGAGGAGTTTGGCGAGTCGTTTAATGACCAACTTTTCCGCAAAGAGGCCATAGAATTTTTCATTGACAGCACCCCGGAGGTGGATACTCGGCCCGCGGCAGTCGGCACGGAAAAGCTCGACGAGGAGCTGCTGCCGTTAGTGCTCCGAGTGATGTACACCCATCAGCGCACCCTCCCCAAGCCTCTGTCGCGATTCTATTATCTTTCGAACGCCATGGCCATTGCGCGACTCATTGGCGACGAATCGAGCGTCAATTTCCTGCGTTTTTCGTCGTCATATCTGCGCGCCTTGGTCAGCTTTGCGGCCAACGACAATATCCACGACATCGTCTTGCGTAATTATGAGGAATTTGCTGACAGCGAGGCCGTTAAGACCCGCTTGGAGGTCATCGACATCCTTAAGGAGTATGGCCGCGGCGAATATTCCGAAAAGCTCCAGCAGGCCATTGCCGGCTATGCCGAGTCAGACCCCAACCTCTCAAAATTGGCCCGACTGGTCCAGGCCGCAAACTCCATCCGCGAGACCCTCACCCCCGCCACCCTCAACACCCTCAAGCGCGAAATCGTCAAAAACCTCTCGTTAGAGACGGAGGAAGACGTGGAAATTGACACCTACGGAGCCCCGTATCTCGGCATCGAGTCCCAGACCGTAGAGTTCAAAACCTCAATGGTTTATCCCCCGGAAAACGACGCCTACCCCAATCAGCCGCAGCAAACCACCAACGTGCTCCGCGCCATCTGCGGCTTCCTCAATTCCCAGATTGGCGGCACGGTCTATGTGGGCGTCAATGACCAGGGCTACGTCCACGGCCTTGAGGAGGATTTCCGCTACTTGCATTGCACTAATTTTGACACTTACGTGCGCCTGAACATCTTCGATAAGTGCGTGCAGCGATTCGGCAAGGACGTGATGACCTACATCCACATCGAGCCGGCGTTTAACGACCGCGTGGCCATGATTCGCGTCGACCCGTTCCCGTTTGGCGTGGTTGAGCTCGACGGCAAAGCCTATGTGCGTGCCGACCGCGAAACGCGCGAAATGACCGGCGCCGTGCGCTCCCAAGTGGCCCTGCAGAAGTTCCGCAAGGACCGCGACACCGCCGGCGCCCTGGACCAACTCAAGCAGGCCCGATTCTCCAAGCGACGCGCCATTTTGCATGGCTATTCGTCGTCAAACTCCGGGACCATATCGGACCGCAAAGTGGAGGTCTACGACGTCATGGAGGCCGACGACATTGTTTGGTGCATTGACTGCGACAGCCGCCAGCGTCAGGTGTTCAAAGTACCTCGCATTCAGTATGTTGAAGTGACCGAAGAGCCCTGCACCATGGAGCATCTTTTCCAAAAAACGGAGCTCGACTCTTTCCTCCATTATGGTCCGGAGCGCACGAAAGTGAGCCTGCGCCTTGACATGCACGCCAAGAATCTGCTCGTGGAGCAATTTCCGCGCACCAAGGATAAGATTCAGAAAGACGCCAAGGACTCCAACGTGTGGTACTACACCGATCAGCTCACCGAGCGCGGCCTCGAAGCCTTAGCCCGCTTCTACGTAGGCCAAGCCGACCACATCACCCTCCTCGACTCCCCCCAACTCAGCGCCCGCATCGACGCCTACATCACCCGCGCCCTAACAAAAAAGTGATTTAGACCAGGGTCCCAGAGCCCCAAGGGGAAAGCTAACCCCTGGGGCTCTGGGTCCTGGTCTTTAAATCTTAGCGTCAAAACCCTGGTTCTCTGGGACCCTGGTCTAAATCATTATTGCGGTTAGAGGGCGGCGAGGTGGGAGATTGTGGCGGCGGGGTCGGGGGAGTTGAAGACGTAGCTGCCGGCCACGAGGATGTCGG
>CAZLMV010000206.1:0-3255 GCA_964560625.1 uncultured Bacteroides sp.
CTCAGCGTTATCTAACCCGCTCCTACGACGAACTTTTCTAACTCCCTCTTTCACAAGATGATACAAAAAACCTCTAAGACTGAATCCCAACTTGATCCGGAAAACTACGTTGAGTTTCCCCTGGTCAAGACCAACTTTATCCTCATGGCCATTGCCGGCGTCGCCATCATTGTCGGCTTCCTGCTGATGCTCGGCGGGAGCACCAACGCCACCGATGGCTTCAACCCCGACATCTTCTCCACGCGCCGCATTGTCATTGGCCCCGCAATCTCCTTCCTCGGTTTCCTCTTCATGGCCTTCGCCATTATTTATCGCCCCAAAACTGAAGAATAACATCGACTTATGGATTGGATTGACGCCCTCATCTTAGGTGTGGTGCAAGGCTTGGCCGAGTACCTCCCCATCAGCTCCAGCGGCCACCTCGAAATCATGAAGCAAATCCTCGGGCTCGACCTCGACCCCGAAGCCTCGCTGACGTTCAGCATGATGCTCCATGTGGCCACGGTCCTGAGTACCATCGTCATTCTCTGGCGCGAATTCTGGCCCTTGGTGGTCTCCTTTTTCGGATTCAAGCGCAACGATAATTTCTACTATGTCTGCAAAATCCTCCTCTCCTGCATCCCCGTCGGAATCGTCGGCGTCTGCTTCAAAAAGCAGATCTCCGAGCTCTTTGACGGCAATCTGACCGTCGTAGGCATCTGCCTCTTGGTCACCGCGGCGCTCCTCTGCTTCGCTTATTTTACTCGCACGCGCGAGACCCTCAACAACCCCAAGGCGCCTCAGGGCCGCGACATCTCCTGGACTGACGCCTTCGTCATTGGCCTCTCCCAGGCCGTCGCCGTGCTCCCCGGCCTCTCCCGCTCCGGCACCACCATCGCCACCGGCATCCTCCTGGGCGATAACCGCGCCAAAGTGGCCAACTTCTCCTTCCTCATGGTCATCATCCCCATCCTCGGCGAAGGCCTCCTCGACCTCAAAGACATCCTCTTCCCCGACGCCGAAGCCGCCGCCCAGGCCTCCATCGGCATCCTCCCCATCGCCGTCGGATTCCTCGCCTCATTCATCGTTGGCTGCATGGCCTGCAAATGGATGCTCAACATTGTCAAAAAAGGCAAACTCGTCTGGTTTGCAGTCTATTGCGCCGCTGCCGGCGCCCTCTGCTTGCTCTGGTAAATGGACTTCATCAGTGGGCAAATATTGAGGGTTGACAAGCCCCTTCACTGGACTTCGTTTGACGTCGTCAAGCGGATTCGCGGAGTTCTGCGCCGCCGCCACGGAATCAAGCGCTTCAAAGTGGGCCATGCGGGCACCCTCGACCCCCTGGCCACGGGTGTGATGCTCGTGTGCACCGGTCGCGCCACCAAGCTCATCAACGAGCTCCAGGCCGGCCAAAAAGAATACCTCGCCACAATCCGCCTCGGCGCCACCACGCCCAGCCACGACCTCGAAACCGCCATTGACTCCACCGCCTCCACTGACCATCTCACGGAGGCCGACGTGCGCCGCGCGCTTGCCAAATTCATCGGCGTCATTGACCAGGTTCCCCCGGTCTTCTCCGCAGTGAAAATTGACGGCAAACGCGCCTACAAATTCGCCCGCCGCGGCGAAGCTCCCGAACTCAAGCCCAAGCCCGTGGAAATCACCGAGTTGGAACTCCTCAGCTGTCGCATCCCCGAAATCAAAGTCCGAGTCCTCTGCGGCAAAGGGACCTACATCCGCTCCCTGGCCCGCGACATCGGCCTCGAACTCGGCGTCGGTGCCCATTTGACCGCTCTGCGGCGCACCCGCGTCGGCCAAACCTCCATCTACGACTGCGTCTCCGCCCCCCAAATGCTTGACATTCTCAACGATATCGAAATAGAAATCCCTGAAAACTCCTAAATACTTCTCTACCATATGAAACTGTCGCAATTCAACTTTCACCTCCCTCAAGAACTCATCGCCCAATATCCCCGGGCTGAACGTGACGAGGCTAAACTGATGGTACTCAACCGCAAAACCGGCAAGATCACCCACCATCTGTTTAAGGATATTATCGACTTTTTCAATGAGGGAGACCTCATGGTCTTCAACGATACTCGCGTATTCCCCGCCCGCCTCTACGGCAACAAAGAGCGCACCAACGCCAAAATCGAAGTCTTCCTCCTGCGCGAACTCAACCCAGACCTCAAACTCTGGGACGTCCTCGTTGAGCCCGCCCGCAAAATCCGCATTGGCAATAAACTCTACTTCGGCGAAGACGAAAGCCTCGTAGCCGAAGTCATTGACAACACCACCTCACGCGGACGCACCCTCCGCTTCCTCTACGACGGACCCCACGACGAATTCAAACAAGCCCTCTACTCCCTGGGCCAAACCCCGCTGCCCGAACACATCACTCGCGAACCCGAAGAAGTCGACGTCGAAGCCTTCCAGACCGTCTACGCCACCAAAGAAGGCGCCGTAGTGGCCCCCGGAGCCGGACTCCACTACTCACGCCTCCTGATGAAACGCCTCGAGATCAAAGGCATTGAAATCGGTTTCATGACCGTCCACTCCGGACTCGGCACCTTCCGCGAAATCGACGTCGAAGACCTCTCCAAACACCGCATCGACTCTGAAGAAGTAATCATTGACCGCAAACTCGTAGACCAAGTAAACGCCGCCAAAGACTCCGAACACCAAGTCCTCGCCGTCGGAACCTCCGTGCTCCGCGGCATGGTCGCCGGCGAATCAATGGGCGGACACCTCAAAGAATACTCCGGCTGGGAAAACAAATTCATCGCCCCGCCCTACGACTTCGGTGTCCCCACCGCCCTGGTCTCCAACTTCCACCTCCCCCTCTCAACCATGCTCATGATGGTTGCCGCCTTCGGAGGCTACGACGAAGTCATGCGCGCTTACGACGAAGCCGTCAAAGAAAAATACCACTTCGGCACCTACGGCGACTCCCTCCTTATCCTCTAATCCCCCCGTAATTTCAAAACTCATTTATCATGACAAATCCTGCAACATACCTCGACCCCGCTGAAGAAAAAATGGAACTCGCCGTGGCCTACCTCGACGAATCCCTCAGCCACATCCGCGCCGGCAAAGCTAACCCCAAACTCCTCGACGGAATCCGCGTGGAATACTACGGCTCCGCAGCCCCCATAAGCAACGTAGCCAACGTTTCCGTCCCCGACGCTCGCACCATCGTCATCACCCCCTGGGAAAAATCCATGTTCAAAGAAATTGAAAAAGCCATCATCAACTCCGAACTTGGAATCACCCCCG
>CAZLMV010000207.1:0-3247 GCA_964560625.1 uncultured Bacteroides sp.
TGAGGGTAAAGGAGTGTGTGCCGTTACTTAACGGGCGGATTGTCAGGCGTTTGCCCTCAATTTTTGCCTCGGCGACAGGGGTAGAGTCGTCAACCGTGGCGATGGCCGGAATGGAGAGATTGATGTTTGCGGGATGAGAGTCGGCGTCAGTGACCTTGGAGCTAAGATCGTAGGAATATTCTTCGTCACAGGCGTCAATTTTCGGGAGGACAATGTCGTCAAAGTCAATTTCCGGGGCGAATTTGTCGGGCATCAGGGCCATGGACGGGAACCAGAAATATTTGTCGAGCTCGATGGTGTGTTTGAGCTCGCCGGTTGTGGCGTCGACGAAGTGGATTCGGTTAAGCATGGCGTTGGCGCCGAATCCGGCGGTTGAGCAGTAGACCCAGGTGTCGGTGCGAGAGTCGTAATTGGGTGTGCCATAGCCGGTTGAGTAGGCCGCACCGGCCACGCTGCCGTGGGTGTAGAGTTTCTCCGTAATTGTCGATGGATCAGCGACTTTGTCGATGTCCCAGCGGATCAAGTCGCCATTAGAGCCATTGTAGTTTCCGGTGCTCCAAAAGAGGGTGTTGGTGCGAGTGGAGGCTCGGAGATTTCCCGGGCGCCAGGAACTGGATGAGCAGCCAATGGAGCCGACGGAGATGTTGAGAACATCGCCTAACTCAAGAGTCTCAGGGTCAATGGGTTGGAGCGTTTTGGCGCATCCGATCCACACTCGGCCATCGAGGGATTGAGCTACGGTCTGTATGCCGCTGATGTCAAAGGATTTGACCACTTCATCCGTCTCAGTATCGATCACATAGAGCGCCGAGCCAACACATACGGCAAAGACGTATTGGCCGGCTTTGACCATGTCGCCCATCTGGCCGTTGCGAGCTATTTCAATGCCGGCTATGTCGCTGTCGGCCACGGAGATAGCGTCGTCGTCAATGTTCATTACGCGGATGCCTTTGGTGTGGCTCAGATAGACTTTATTTGGGTTGACGCCGACGCAAGCGCGTCCGTCGCCGCCGATTTCGTCAGCGCTGCCAATATGTTTCAGGGTCTGCGCGTCGGCCACGACCACTCGCCCGCCGCTCTTTTCGCGGGTGTCGCCCCCGTCCCATGCCTGCTTTGACATGACGATGAGTTTGCCGGCGTAAATCGTTGCAAATTGGGAAGTTGCGCCGAAGGCCATGTTGTCGTTCTGGTTGCCATAGGCGCGATAAAAGACCCGGCCGTCGGCGTCAATATAGTTGATTGAGCCGCTGGTGTGGGTAAACCATTCCTCGTTGAGGTAAAACATCCCGTCGGCAAAATCGTCGTCCGGCTTGTTTTCGGGGTCGGGACCCTTGACCGTGACGGTATATTCGGCGCGGATGTCGGTGTCAGGCACAGAGAGGGTCATGGTTGTCGTTCCCGCGCGGTGGGCCACTAACCCCTTGATACTCTTGTAGAAAGTGACGATGGACTCGTCGCCGAACTCCACGGCGAAGGAGGCTCCGGTGGAGCCCTCGGGTTCATATTTGGGAGTGATGAGCGTGCAGCCCATGTTTTCCAAGGTGATAGTCTCTCCGGGGGCGTATTCGGCTAAGTATATGCCGGTTACGGGGTCGGCAGCAATCGCCGCGGTTGAGGTTGCGGCGAGGGCCGCTAACAGAAGGATGAATTTTTTCATTTTTGTGTAATTATTAGTTTGAAATTTTAAATGATTTGCCATTTTTACGCATTATATATATGCCTCGGGCGGGTTTTTTGCGAAGTTTGACGCCGGAAAGGGTGAAGTATTCTTCGGCATTTTCGGTGGATAATTCGGTGATATTCACTGAGGTAGATTCGTCGACATAGACTGGCTCGAGCCATTCGGGGTCCGGATCGGCATCCGGCGCGAATGAGAGGTATTTCCAAGCGTGGACGTCGCCGTCACGGAGCTCGACGCTACTCATTCCCAAGCCGGAATAGCCGAGGTTATTCATCGGGCCTTCTTCGCCGACCCAATAGCTCCAATAGCCGTCATACCAGCCACTTAGCCATAGCCCGGCGTCGGGATTAGATAGCTTCCACCAGTCGTAATCGTATGCAGGATAGCCGAACTCGGTAAAATTGAGCGGGTGAGTGATTACGTGGCTGGTCTTAGCCTCTTCAATCGCCTCCAAGGCCATTTCCAGCGCTGCGGAGCCGGGCGCGTGAGTCTGCCCCATGGAGATTTCGGGCTCAAAGAAGCCGAAGGCGATTCGCGAGTCGGCGCAGGCCCCGTCGAAGTCGTAAGTCAATGATTCCAAGAGGGTTGTGATGTCGGTTGAGTAGCCTACGCCGTCGAGTGTATAGCCCATGTCTCCGGTCATTTGAGTGAGGATGCAAAGGTGGGAGGATGATTGGGCAATTTCGCGGATAAGTTCCATTCCGTCAGGCGTTTGGCTGTCGTCCCATCTGTAGCCCCACACAAAGGCATCCGTGCGGAATTGTACGATCAGGGCTGCGCGGTTGGGTCCGCTTCCGGCCCAATGTGTAATTCGGTCGAAATCAACTGATTGCGCCGATGCGACATAAGAGGCCCCGAGGACCGCAAGAGTGAGTAAAGTTTTTCGCATGATTGGTTAGTATGTAAGTGGTTGAATATGAAGGTCCTGTGCGCGACTGATCTCAGTAGATGTTTCGCCGAGCCAGCCACACGATTGGTTGACGCCGGTGTATACGCGGATGAAGTCCACCCCGGGCAGCTCGACCGGATTTCCGGCGGAATCCACGGCCCAAGAGATGTCAAATGAATTGAGGTCGGCATACTCATTCGGGTGGTTGTCGACGTAGCCCCACGGATAGCTATATAGCACATAATAAGCACCATAGCCACTGATATCCTCCCCGTTTGGCGCCAGGCGCGACCCGCAAAAAGTGAGTCGGTCGGCAGAAATCCATTTGGGAAAGTAATCCTGCGCATGGAAAATGTTTTTTGACAGATAGCCCGCGGCTCCGAGGTTGTCCTCCCAGCGGATATAATTGACGTCATTGAGGCTGTTTTCCTCGTCAGCAATGACC
The DNA here is from genome assembly GCA_964560625.1 of uncultured Bacteroides sp. Lineage (GTDB taxonomy): Bacteria > Bacteroidota > Bacteroidia > Bacteroidales > Muribaculaceae > UBA3263. The sequence continues at coordinate 3,016 of CAZLMV010000207.1, forward strand.
TCACGCTCCGGGTCCGGGCGAAAGTAGGTTAACTGATAGTCATGCAGAGTTTTAGGTGAGTAATATTCGCTTCCGGCGAGTTCATACCATGGGTCGTCAGGCTCCCCGTTGCAGTTGGCATCATAGCTGACCATGACGATTCCCGGCTCGGCCGATCCTCCTTTTTTATCGGGCTGCAGGAGCTCGTAAAAGCAGTTGCCCCAGATTCGGAAATCGCGCTCGCCGGCAACGT
>CAZLMV010000208.1:0-3237 GCA_964560625.1 uncultured Bacteroides sp.
GGTGGTAGGTGGGCAGGTCGTCGGCGCTCTTGTAGAGCACTTTGTCGTCGAGGATATCGCTCTTAATCACCACTTTACCGCGGATAAGGTCGTTGACCTCCACGTCGCGGCCGCCGTCAATCTTGAAGCGGACCACGTAGGGCGTGCCCTCGGCAATCAGTCGCTCCACTTCCTCGGCGGGCATGGTCAGCGAGTTGCGCATATTCCCGCGCGTGCGCGCGTCATATTGAAAATTAGGAGTGGCGGCGCGGGCGGCTTCGAGCTCGGCGGGAGTGTCAAAGGCAATGTAAGCCTTGCCGGCGTCGAGGAGCATCTTGACGTGTTCGCGATAGATGTCGCGGCGCTCGCTCTGCTTGTAGGGGCCGTAGGGGCCGCCTTCCTTGACGCCTTCGTCAATCTCGATGCCGAGCCATTTGAGGGCCTCGTTGATGTAGGCCTCGGCGCCGGGCACAAAGCGCTGACTGTCGGTGTCTTCAATGCGCAGAATCATCGTGCCGCCATGTTGGCGCGCAAAAAGGTAATTATAGAGTGCTGTACGCACTCCGCCTATGTGGAGCGGCCCCGTGGGTGAGGGGGCGAATCTTACTCTGACTTCTCTTTCCATTTATTTTTCTGTTATTTACAACGTGCAAAGTTACGAATTTTTTTTGACATTACCTAACTTCGTTTTTGACCTCGACTTTGAAGGTCGAGGCGGGGAGCCCCTGGGCGTTGGTGAGGTTGCCGTCGGTGTAAGGCTGCCAGCCGTAGCGGAGCAGGGTCGGGGCGATGGTCTTATCGAAGCTAACCACGATGTTTTCGCCCTCCGCGCGAGCCTGCGCGGGGATGTAATGCCCCTCATAATCAGCCACTTCAAAGGTGGAAATCTCCGCGGGCATCCCGGCGCCGTTTTCCATGCTCAGGACTATTTTTCCGGGCTCGGCGAGGGTGGCGCTGACCGGCTTCGGACCTTCGCATACGAGCCCGTCATGGCCATAGACGCGATTCAGGGCCAACAGGCCGAGACGACGGCCCACGGGGCGCTTGGTGCGCGGATGCACGTCGCCGTGAGCGCCATGGTCAGAGCTGACGGCCATCTCCACTCCGGGAATCTCCTCGGCCAAACGGCGCTGACTGTCGCGGAAATGGGGCCACGTGGGGCGCTCCAACGAGCTCAGCTGAACGGTCAGGAACGGCAGCTCCGGGTCGCTCCAATTCTCGCGCCAGGACTGAACCAAGAGCGGGAAGAGCCGCTCGTGGAGCTCGATGTTATGGGCATTGCTCTCGCCCTGATACCAGATCGCGCCCGCAATCGGGAAGGCCTCGAGAGGGCGGATGCCGGCCGAGAAGAGGTATGACGGCTCGTAGGGGTGGCGATGCGCGCCCTCGCCGCAGTTTTTGGTGATTTGACCCTTCACCCAAGGCTGGAGATAGTCGTTGGTGCGCCAGTTCAGGAAGATGTCTGAAACGTTGCGGTCAAGCGTCTCGGGGTCAATCCACGACTCCGTGCCGGAGCCGCCCACGGCGTTGCAGATAATGCCGACGGGCACTTGCAGCGAGTCGCGAAGCATGCGCCCGAAATTCCAAGCCACGGCCGAAAATTCCGACGCTTGCGCCGGGTCAGCCTTCGCCCAGCGAGTGGGGCGGAAGTAGAGCAGGCGGTCCACGGAGTCTTTCTGGGCGTCATTCCAGGGCATTATGTCAGTGTGGGCGCGCGGGCGCACGTTGAAAAGTCGCAACTCCGGGTCGGTGGCGCCGACGGTATCGGTGGCGAAATCCGTTGAGCGGCGAAGCTGGAATTCCATGTTGCTCTGGCCCGAGGCGAGCCACACTTCGCCGACGGCTACATCCGTGAATGTCAGCGTCTTGTCCGGGGTGCTGACGGTCAGCGTCTCCCCCTTAGAGGCCTGCAGCGGGTCGAGGGTCACGCTCCATTGGCCGCGATTGTCGGTCGTGGTCCGTTGAATCTGTTTGGCTATTTTCACGGTTACCACGTCGCCGGCATTGGCCGTGCCGCTAACCCGCAGCGGGCGGTTGCGCTGAAGGACCATGCCGCTCTGCCAAACCTCAGGCATCTGAAGTCCGCCATAATTTCCCGTAATGGCGGCGGCAGCAGTCTGAGCCAACAGCCCCGCGCCCTTAATCGTCGGGTGCAGATTGTCAGGAATCAAGTCGCGGCGATCCATCAGCGGATAGGCAAAACTTATCAGCTCCGAGCCGCTCAACTGCGCCGTGCTCTCAATCGCCTCATCAATCTGATAACGCCACTCGCAAGTGCCCGTCTTAAACCGATGATGCCCCGGGCAAATCGGCGAAAGTTTCGCAAGGATCACCCTAACATCCGGATTCACAGCCTTAAACGAATCTATCAGCCCCAAATAATCGCCAATAAACTCATCGGCATAATTAGGCCAGTTGCGCGGGTCGGTATCGTTGATTCCCAAGTGGATAAGCACAATGTCGGGCACGAACTCCAAGGCGGCGGCATACTCCGGCTCCTTCGTGTAAGGCTTGTGGCCCTTGTTCAGCAGGGTTGCCCCCGACTTGCCGAAATTACCAACCTTGTAATCGGGACCCAAAAGTGCGCCCAACTGCGCCGGATAAGCCTCCGTCGCCGGATTGGCCAACTTCATTCCCTCAGTGATGGAATTGCCCACGCAAGCCACCCTGATCTCCTTCGCCCCCGCCGACAAGACTCCCGCCACGAGGCACGCGATAAATAACTTGAATTTCATAATATATTGCGTAATTTTCGGCAAAAATACATTTTTTTTCGTAACTTTGCAACATTATGGACATAGAATCTCTCAGAAATTACTGTTTATCCCTCCCCGGAGCCACCGAAGACATGCCTTTTGGCCCCGACTACCTCGTTTTTCGCGTCGGCGGAAAGATCTTCGCATGCCTCCCCCTGACCGGCCTCAACATCGTCCAGATGAAATGTGACCCCGACTACTCCGTCGCCCTCCGCGACCAACACTCAGCCATCGAACCCGCCTGGCACTGGAACAAACGACACTGGATCCAATTCCCCTACGCCGACGCCCTCCCCGACCCCCTAATCCGCACCCTCATCCACCACAGCCACAACTGCGTCGTGAGCCACCTTCCCCGCCCCCTCCGCCTCTCCCTCCAATCTCCGGAATAATATGGAAGGAAAAATTTCGGTATTTTTGGGTTTGTATTTTGTGGTTTTAATTTAATTTCGTAACTTTGCGGGGATAATAAGTTTTTCACGTTATTTTTTTAGTATTTATG
>CAZLMV010000209.1:0-3234 GCA_964560625.1 uncultured Bacteroides sp.
CTTGAACTTCTCGATTTTATCCTCAAAGTTGGTGATGTCGATGCTCGTGGCCTCGGCCGCCTCCACTTTTTGGCGCAGAACCATGATTTCGCCCGCCGAGCGCTTGTGGGCGCGGCTCAGCAGCGAGATGATAGGAATGAAAAACTGCGGACGTATCACGAACATCTTGTCAAACGCATAGGAAACGTCGACAATGCCGCGGTTATAGAGCTCATTATCAGTCTCTAACGTGGTCACCAACACCGCATACTCGCAATTTTTCTTCGTGCGGTCGCGGTCTAACTTGGCAAAGAAATCTTCGTTTTTATGTTTGGTGGCGGTGGTATCCATCTCCGTCTTCATCTCAAACATGATGGAGAGGCACTCCTCGCCGTCAATGTAGTCGCGGAAAATGAAATCACCCTTTGTGCCCTCCACGGCGTCATTGTCCTTGCCGAAGGTTGAACCGGGAAAGAGGCCGTTGCTGCGCGCCTCCTTGAAGAGGATATCGCAGTGTTGCTCAAGCGTTTCGCCAAGCATTTTCGTTGACAGGCGCGACTTCATCTCCTTCAGTCGGTCAATTTCTTCGTCCTTGGCCTTAAGGAGCACTTCGTGGGCCTTTTTGAGCTCGAGTTCGGCATTTTTGGCCATGGTTTTCTCGTTTTCAATCGTGGCATTGAGCTGACTGACTTGCAATTCGAGTTCCGACATGCGCTCGCGGCTCTTGGCTTTTTCCTGACTCAGGAGGAGCTGCTGTTGCGCCTCGGCCATGTCTAATTTCGAGCGCAGGGCGGCAATTTCCTGCTCCTTTTGTGCGCGGAGATTGTCGAGTTTGTTTTGTCCGGTGAGCTGCTCGCGAGTCAGTTCGGCTTGCTTTGCGGCGTCAAACCCGGCCAACTGCTCTTTCAGGCGCTCCACTTGCGCGGCGAGGTCGGCATTGCGGCGAGTTTCGGCGTCGAGCTGTCGCTTGGCGTCGGCTTCGAGTTTCAGGCGCATTACTTCGGCCTCGGCCTTTTGGGTCGACTCCAATTGCTTCAAACGGCGCTCCAATTCGCGCTCAAACTCCGCCGTCTTCACCTGCTGGAGCAAATCAGCATAGTGAGTCTGGTCAACCTCAAACACGGTCCCGCACTTCGGGCAAGTCAAATTCATCATCAGGGGTGTGTGAAAAAAAAGGATTAAACTTCACCCGCAAAGATAGTCAAAATTTTGCGGACCGCAAAATTTACGGCGCTTTTGCGCCGTGTTTAAGGTTTAATTTACCGGCCTTTGGGCCGGTGTTTAAAGTTTAAAGTTTAAAGTTTAAGGTTCGCCGCCCGCTTATAATTCTTATAAGACTTATAAATCTTATAAAACTTATATTTCCCCGGCAAGCCCGGCGAAGCCGGAAAACCCCTTAAACTTTAAACCTTAAACCTTAAACACCGGCCCGGCCGGTAAATTAAACCTTAAACACCGGCGAAAGCCGGTTATACTTGCAGGTTTGCGGAAAAATGCGTAAATTTGCGGCTTAATTAGAGTCTTTTTTTTAAGTTATGAACGAATTGCCTACCAAATATTCTCCGGCTGAGGTTGAGGACCGCCTCTATCAGTTCTGGATGGAGCATGATTTGTTTGCGTCGACCCCCGACGCCCGTGAGCCCTACACCATCGTCATTCCGCCGCCGAACGTTACCGGCGTGCTCCACATGGGCCACATGCTCAATAACACGATTCAGGACATCTTAGTGCGCCGCGCACGCATGGAGGGCAAAAACGCCCTGTGGGTGCCGGGAACGGACCATGCATCCATCGCCACGGAGACCAAGGTCATTGCCAAACTCGCCGAGCAGGGCATCAAAAAAACCGACCTCACGCGCGAGCAATTCTTAGAGCATGCCTGGGATTGGACCCACACCCACGGCGGCATCATCCTCCAGCAGCTGAGGAAGTTAGGCGCGTCGTGTGACTGGAAGCGCACGGCTTTCACCATGGACGAGCAGCGGTCAGAGGCCGTCACCAAGGTGTTCTGCGACCTTTACTCCAAGGGCCTGATTTACCGCGGCTTGCGCATGGTCAACTGGGACCCGAAGAACCTTACGGCCATCTCTGACGATGAGGTGAACTACATCGAGGAGCACTCCAAGCTCTATTATCTGCGCTACTACGTGGCCGGCGACCCCGAGGGCCGCTATGCCGTCGTGGCCACCACCCGCCCCGAGACCATCATGGGCGACACGGCCATGTGTATCAACCCCAAAGACCCGAAAAACGAGTGGCTTAAGGGGAAGAAAGTGATTGTCCCCTTGGTGGGCCGCGAAATCCCCGTGATTGAGGACCGCTACGTCGAAATGGACTTCGGCACCGGCTGCCTCAAAGTCACTCCCGCCCACGACAAAAATGACTATCAATTAGGCAAAACCCACAATCTCGAAACCATCGACATCTTTAATCCCGACGCCACGCTCAACGAAAACGGCGGGAAATATGCCGGCATGGACCGCTTTGAGTGCCGCAAGCAGATTGCCGCCGACCTCGAGGCCGCCGGACTGATGGAGAAGGTGGAGGACTACACCAACAAGGTGGGCTACAGCGAGCGCACCAAGGTGGTCATCGAGCCGCGATTGAGCCTGCAATGGTTCATCCGCATGAAGCATTTTGCCGACATCTCGTTAGTCCCGGTGATGGATGATCTGATTCGCTTCGTGCCGGAAAAGTACAAGACCACTTATCGCGTATGGCTTGAAAATATTCAGGACTGGTGTATCAGCCGCCAGCTCTGGTGGGGTCACCGCATTCCCGCATATTATTACTCGGACGCCGCCGGCGAGCAGCAAATCGTCGTGGCTCCCACCCGCGCCGAGGCTCTTGAAAAGGCCCGCAAGGACTCCGGCCTCGACCTCAAGGACTCAGACCTGACGCAGGATGAGGACGCGCTCGACACGTGGTTCTCCTCCTGGCTCTGGCCCATCACGCTCTTTAACGGCATCCTTGACCCGGGCAACGAGGAGATTAAGTATTACTACCCCACGTCGACCTTGGTTACGGGCCCGGATATCATCTTCTTCTGGGTGGCCCGCATGATCATGGCCGGATATGAATACGTCGGCGAGATGCCCTTTAAAAACGTGTATTTCACGGGCATTGTGCGCGACAAAATCGGTCGCAAGATGTCAAAATCGCTCGGCAACTCGCCTGACCCCCTCGAACTCATTGCCCAATATGGCGCCGACGGCGTGCGCATGGGCATGATGCTCGCCGCCCCCGCCGGCAACG
>CAZLMV010000210.1:0-3233 GCA_964560625.1 uncultured Bacteroides sp.
GGCTTCGTAGGGGATATAGACGGTCTTGTTGTCCTGGCCGGAGGTCATCTCGCGCAGGGTTTCGATATACTTCATGGCGAGCATGTAAGTGGCCGGGTTAGTGTTACTTGCGGCGACGGCTTCGGCCACGCGTCGGATAGCTTCGGCCTCGGCCTCGGCATTGAGGATGATGGCGCGGGCTTCACCTTCGGCGCGGAGGATTTCGGTCTGCTTGACGGCCTCGGCGGCGTTGATTTTCGAGGCCTTTTCGCCCTCGGACTGGAGGATGAGGCTCTGCTTCTTACCCTCGGCATTGAGGATTTCGGCGCGGCGGTTACGCTCGGCCTGCATCTGCTTTTCCATGGCCACGCGCACGGATTCCGGGGGAGTGATGTCCTGGAGCTCCACGCGGTTCACTTTGACGCCCCATTTATTAGTGGCGTCGTCAAGGATCACTTGCAGCTTGGAGTTGATGGTGTCGCGGCTGGTGAGGGTTTCATCGAGTTCGAGTTCGCCGATGACGTTACGCAGGGAGGTCTGCGTGAGCTTTTCGATGGCGTTGGGGAGATTGTCAATCTCGTAGACAGCCTTCTTGGGGTCGACGATCTGGAAATAGAGCAGGGCGTTGATTTCGGTGGTCACGTTGTCGCGGGTGATTACCTGCTGCGAGGGGAAGTCATAGACCTGCTCGCGGAGGTCGATGACGGTGGTGGCGGTGGTGCGCACCATGTGGCGGCCGCCGATGGCCGTTTCGACGCGGCGCGTATAGATGGTTTTGGGTTTATCGATGAAGGGGATGAGGAAGTTGAGTCCCGGGGGGAGGACTTTGTGGAAACGGCCCAAGCGCTCCACGACCTTGGTTTCCGACTGAGGGATGATCTTGACGCCGGCGCTGATGACGACGATGGCCAAGATGACGATGACGATGGCGAGTGCGATATTCATTGCTTAAAGAGGGGATTGAGGGTTAAAATTTTCGGGTAAGGGGGCTCCGGCCTTCAGGAGGACGAAGGTGAAGCAGAGGCCGTGGGGGTCGGCGTTGCTGACGGTGATGTCGCCGCCGATGGCCGTAAACGTGCTCTTGACAATGGGGAGGCCCAGGCCGGTGCCGCCGGCTTTGCGTGCGCGCCCTTCGTCGACGCGATAGAAGCGGTCAAAGAGGCGCGAGAGGTGCTCCTCGCCCACTCCGACGCCGTCGTCCTTGAACTGGAAGACGTAGGTCGACTCCGTTTCGTCGACCATGTTGAGCTCGATGCGCGTGCCTTTGGAGTAGTTGGCGGCGTTGCGCACAAGGTTCATCAACGCGTTGGTAATCAGCGTGTAATTGCCCTTGACCATGCAGTCAAACGGCACTTTGTATTCAAACTCCAATGATCCGCTCTGCTGGCTGACTTCAATGTCGTTGGCCAGGGAGTAGACCAGGTCGTGGAAGTCAAATTCGGTGATTTCCACCTGCTGGGTGCCGTCCTCGAGGCGCGTGATGGAGCTGACGTCCTTGAGCAGCTGGGTCAGGCGGTCGGCATGGGCCTGCGCCTTTTCCAAGAAGGAGCGGCGGAGGCTTTCGGGCATGTCAGGGTCGGAATTAATCGTGTCCAAATAGCCCTTGATGATGCCTACGGGGGTCTTCAGCTCATGGTTTATGTTGTTGCTGGTCTGTCGCTTAACGAGTTCGCGCTCCTTGACCGCGCGCATGGCCACTTCGTGCTCATGCTTGCTCTTTTCCAAGGCCTTGTCCTTGTCCATGTAGATGCGCACGATGTTGCGGCTCACTTCGCCGAGCTCGCTGCTCGGGAATTTCATGTGCTCGATGTTTTCCACCTTGCCCTGCGACGCCAACGTGGCAAAATCGCGCAGGGCCGTGACGCTATTGCTCAGGAGTCGGCAGAGATAAAACGCTATGCCCGTGGAAACTAACGCCATGATGGCCACGAGATGCCAGATTGCATCGTCAAATTTCAGCCTCTCGGTCACATTACTATTATAAGGTGTGGCGGCAATGGTTTGGATGTGGCCGTCGTTGCTCTGTAAGGTGTTTATCATCAGGAGTTCGTGGTCGGCCAGCGCGGGGCGAATGTTCGTCACGGCGTCGATGCCGTTAGAGTCTCTGACCTGGGCCACTTCGGAGATCACCTCATGGTTCTTACCCTCGATTTGCAGCGGCACGCCGGCTTGGGCAATCAGTTGATTCTGATCGTCGTAGACGGAGATGCGCAGCTCGTCAAGGAAGGTGTTGTTATTATAGGTGTCAATGAAGGATACTAACTCCGGGAGATCCTCACCTTTGACGTAAGAATTGACGATTGTGGTGTTGATGTTGCGCAGCTGATACTCAATGTTTTCACGACGCACCTGCTTCTCGTGGTGCACCATGTAGACCACGAGAAAACCTATGACGGACCATAACAGCAGCGTTATCGGCAAAAAAAGCCGCCACTGCAAACTAAACGTTTTCTTTAAATCCATAGCCGAACCCAACTCTCGTTTCAATATGTTTGCCATAGGCGCCGAGTTTGGTTCGCAGGCGGGTAAGGCTGGTGTCTACCGTGCGGTTGCTGACTACGTTAGTCCAGACGTTGCGGATAATCTCTTCGCGCGAATAGACGCGGTTACGGTGCTCCAAGAAGAACAGCAGCAGGTCAAACTCCGTGCGGCTCAGCCCGGCATCGCGGCCATCGATGTAACAGATCTTCTCGTTGCGGTTGATGCGGATGCCCTGGAACACGATGTCTGACTCATACTTAGCCTTCGAGCGATTGGCCTGAAGATGGTCCTGAATGTTACAGCGACGAAGCACCGAGCGCACGCGCGCCACTACCTGAGGAATCGAAAACGGCTTGGTGATATAGTCATCGGCGCCAAGATTCAGGCCCATCACCGTGTCATCCTCGTCGGCCAAGGCCGTGCAGAAAATGATAGGTTTGTTTTCCAGTTCCTCATTATTTTTCAGCTTGCCGGCAAAATCGAAGCCCGACAGCTTATCCATCATGATGTCAACGATAAAGAGCTGATAGGAAGGGAGATCCATGGTCAGCGCCTCCTCGGCTGAATTGGCCGTGTTGACTTCATAACCCTCTTTTTCGAGGTTATATTTTAAGATTTCGCAGATCGACTCTTCGTCGTCGATTACCAAGATTCTTACTCGCATGGTCAAAAAGTGTTATTTTAGTGTAGTCTACAGAAAAATGCACGCAAATTTACTAATTCCCGCCCACTTTCCCCCTTTTTCAATCGTTAAAGTATGTTAAAGCAGGTTT
>CAZLMV010000211.1:0-3196 GCA_964560625.1 uncultured Bacteroides sp.
GGCGGCGGGCGCAGTAATGGCGGAGGCGGCGGGTGAAGCGCTTGGTTTTGTCGCGGCGGTCGGTTTCGTTTTTGATTTCGGTGTAGACGCGTAATGTTTCGCCGCGGCGGACTACGAGGGCGTCGTCTAACTCAAACTGTTCGTTGCGCGGGAATTGCGGCTCGATGATCCATGCGGCAAAGCATGCCGTCGCCATAAACATCCCGCAAATAATCGCCGCCACGCGCTTTTTATAATGCATTGCCACGCCGGCCGTGAGCATCAGAATCGGCACCAAGACCACAAACCAGCAAGGCAAATAAACATCGGCCACAACGGCATGAGGCAACCCGCCAACCCAACGGGCCAACGCGCTCAAAAGCCAGCACAAGCCATTGACGGCCCATGCCGCCGGATAGAAAGTCGGAGCGCACATCAGAAGCACCCCCAAGCCTAAAATCAGCGGCATCAGGGGCACGACCAGGAGATTGGCCAGGAGGAAATAAAGCGGGAAAGTGTGGAAATACCACGTGGCCACCAATCCGGTGAGCATCATCGCAGAGATTGACACCGCCGGATAAGACCAGAGCAGATAGAGCCACGGATGCTTGCGGCGGTCAACGCGATTAAGCAGCGGATAGAACACAATAATCCCGGCCACGGCGGCAAAACTCATCTGAAAACCGGGCATGAACAGCTCCACGGGCCGACACATCAGGATGATCCACGCGGCAAAACAAAGGGAGTTGATCGGCACCGACGGCCGCTCAAGAATCCGCCCGATGAGGTAAACCGTGGCCATCACGGCGGCGCGAACCACTGATGGCGACATCCCCGTGAGCAACGCGAAGCCCCAGAGCAAAATCACGGAAAGCACGAACCGCGACCGATTATGGCGCGCCACTATCAGCGGAAACAGCGCCAAGGCGATCAGCGAGGTGATGACGGCCACGTGAGTGCCACTCAGCGCCAAGAGGTGAGACAATCCGGAGGCGGAATAGGCATCCACTTCGTCGGGCGTCAGCTCAGTTTTATCGCCCAAAAGCATTGCCGCCAAGAGGGAAAAGGCATTGTCGTCCGACTCCGAACGGCTCAGGCGCGTCTTCAGGTCGCGATTCAGGGCGTACATTCGGGCGGAAAGGCTCGTGCCCGGGAGGCAATAGACCAACGAGTCAGGCAAAACCATGCTGAAGCCAACCACTCCGAAGCGGCGGTTGAGGGAATGTTCAAACACGATGTCTTCCGGCCCGGAGTCGACCCTCAGCGGCTCCACCTTTGAGCGGAAGGCGATGCGCTCGCCCGGGGCAATAACATTGCGATGGCCAATCATTTGCACCGTGATATTAAACGGGGCATACTCCCGGCCATTGACCGAATCGACCTCCACAATGCCCATCATTGCGTTGCCATCGGTCTCCCAGGAGTTGAGCACCTCGGCGGCAAAATAACCCTCGCCCACCACGGGCAACGGAATCGGCCGGTGAGCCTCAGCCATGCCCCACCCCACGGCCGTAAACATCACCGTCAAGGCGACGGCTCCGGGCCTGAAATAATAAAGCACAATACTCAGAAAGAAGCTCCCGAGCGGATACCATAACGACAAATCGGGCAGATACTCGGAAAGCAAAATTCCGAATATCAGCCCGATTAAGGGGATGAAAAACGGGGCGCGCCCCATGCGGTTAGTCGATGGTGTTAATCACCACAAAGAAGGAGCTGACACCGATCACGACCCAGAGGGCCACGGCAAGAACCAAGGGCTTGAAACCAACGGCCTTAATGCTCTTCAACGACAGCGAAGCGCCAATCATGAAGAGGGTCAGCACCATGCCCTTTTTGGCCCAGAAAGCCATGGTCTTGCCAAACTCCGCGGGGAGGCCGGCGTAGGTGTTGATCACCATGGCGAGGATGAAGAGGAAGATGAACCAGGGAATGGAAATCTTGGCGGTTTTGTCGCGGAAAATCACCATGGTCACCAAAGCCAAGGGGATGATCCAAAGCGCGCGAGTAAGCTTAATCAGAGTGGCAACTTCCAAGGCCACAGTACTATCAGACATATATCCATCTGCAGCGCCGACGACGGATGATGTGTCGTGGATGGCGATGGCGGCCCAAGTGCCAAACTGAGTCTCGGTCATGTTGGCAATGTGGCCTAAGGGAGGGAAAATGAAGAGCGCCACGGCATTAAGGATGAAAATCACGCCAAGTGACACGGCCATTTCATGGTCATTAGCCTTGACCACGGGGCCGACGGCAGCGATGGCCGAACCGCCGCAAATGGCGGTGCCGGAAGAGATGAGATAAGCCGTTTTGCGCTCAATGTGGAGCCAATAGCCGAGCATCACGCCGATGACCATCACGCCCACCACCGAGGCAACGGTGAAAGCCATGCCCTCGGCGCCGGATTTGAGCGATTCCTGCAAATTCATGGAGAAACCGTAGCCCACCACAGAGGCCTGGAGCAGATACTTTGAGCACTTTTTGTTGAACTGGGGGAAAGGATTTTCAAACGTAAAGGCGAAAATCAAGCCCAAAAGGAGCGCAATGGCGGGCGAAATGAGTTCCGAGGGATAGCCGAAATAAGAAATCGGGACTAAAATGAGCACCGCGATGAGGATGTAGATCCACTTGCCGAGTTGCTTCATGACTTAAAAACGGGGGGATTAAGTTGACGTAAATTATAGTTAGATGACATGGTTTCGCCGTAGGCGCCGGCCGAGCGGAAGGCAATCAGATCGCCGCGACGCGCTGCGGGAAGAATTTCATTGGTGCCGAACACGTCGGAAGACTCACAAATCGGGCCAACCACATCGTAAGTCTCGCGCGGGGCCGACTCCGGTTCGGAGAGATTCTGAATGAGATGATGAGCCTGATAGAGGGCCGGGCGGAGCAATTCACTCATGCCGGCATCGCAAATCAGGAAGTTTTTAGCGAGCCCGTGTTTGACGTAAACCACTCGCGAGATGAGCGAGCCGCACTGAGCCACGATGCTGCGGCCCAACTCAAAATGGAGAGTCTGGCCGGGGAAGAGGCGCAGATTCTTGCGGAAAGTCTCGAAATAGCCCTTGAAATCAGGCAGCGGGTGCTCGTCGGGGTTCGTATAGTCAATTCCGAGGCCGCCGCCCACGTTGATGTGGTTGACGCGGACCTGAGTTTGCAGCTTGTTGATGACCTCACAGAGCTTCACGAAAGGCTCAAAATCAGTGATTTGCGAGCC
>CAZLMV010000212.1:0-3166 GCA_964560625.1 uncultured Bacteroides sp.
AAGTAGTCGTTTAATTCTTCGGCCATTCGCTTGGTCAGGGTCGTGACCAGCGTGCGCTCGCCGCGCTCGGTGCGGCGGGCAATTTCCTCCATGAGGTCGTCAATCTGATTGAGCGACGGGCGCACCTCAATAATCGGATCCAAGAGGCCCGTGGGGCGGATAACTTGCTCGACGACAACGCCTTCGGCGCGCTGCAATTCATAGTCGGCAGGAGTGGCCGAGACGTAGATGGTCTGCGGCACCATGGCCTCAAACTCCTCAAATTTCAGCGGGCGATTATCCAAGGCGGCGGGCAGGCGGAAGCCATAGTCCACAAGGTTGACCTTGCGGGCCACGTCGCCGCCATACATCGCGCGAATCTGCGGCACGGTCACGTGGCTCTCATCGATAATGGTCAGGAACTCCTTGGGAAAATAATCCAAGAGGCAGAAGGGGCGCTCGCCGGGGCGTCGGCCGTCAAAATAGCGGCTATAATTTTCAATTCCGGAGCAATGGCCTAACTCCTTGATCATCTCTAAGTCGTAGGTCACGCGCTCGCGCAGGCGCTGGGCCTCCAAGAGCTTGTCTTCGCGCTCGAAATCCTGGATGCGCTCGCCAAGGTCCAGGGCGATTTGCGACACGGCAGCATGCTGGCGCTCAGCCGACGTCACAAACAGATTTGCCGGGTAAATTTTAAACGACTCATGGCTGCCGAGGCTCACGCCGTCAAGCGGATGAACCGTCTGAATCGACTCAATCTCGTCGCCCCAAAAGACTATGCGCAAGGTGATTTCTTCGTAGGCCAAGCGGATTTCCACGGTGTCGCCGCGCACTCGGAAAGTGCCGCGCGCCAAGTCGGCCTCATTGCGCGAATAAAGCGAGGCCACCAACTTGCGCAGGAACTCGTTGCGGCCAATCTGCTCGCCCACCTTGATCTCAATGACGCTCGCGTCGAAATCATTCGGGTTACCCATGCCAAACAGGCAACTCACTGAGCTAACGACGATTACGTCCTGACGCCCTGACAACAAAGCCGAAACCGTGGCCAACCTCAGGCGCTCGATTTCGTCGTTGATCATCAGGTCTTTTTCGATATAGCGGTCAATGCCGGGGATGTAGGCCTCCGGCTGATAATAATCATAATAACTTACAAAATATTGCACGGAATTCTCCGGGAAAAACTGCTTGAACTCCGAATAAAGCTGAGCCGCGAGGGTCTTATTATGGCTAAGGATGAGCGTGGGCCGCTGGACCCGCTCAATGACGTTGGCCATCGTGAAGGTCTTGCCCGAGCCGGTCACACCCAAGAGCACCTGTGCCTCGGAGCCCTCAAGGACTCCCTCGGCCAAGGCGTCAATAGCCTGGGGCTGATCCCCCGTAGGCTTATACTGCGAAGAAAGTTTAAATTCCATAACCCGCAAAGATACGAAATTTTTCCGACATACACAACCCCCACCCCCAAATCCGGTTACAAAAAAAGAGAGCCGCGGCTCTCTTTTTTCTGTTGAAGGATGGATGGGGGTGGGATTATCTTACGACTTTCAGATATTCGCTATAATCGCTGTCTTTGATGCCCAATGAGGGGAGGGCCGAGACTTTGACCTTATAATAAGAGGTGCCCTTGAGGGGATTTTGGTCGGTAAAATAGACAATTGTGCCGCTGGCGTTAGTGCCTGTAGAGGCAGTGATTTTGGAGTATCCGGAGTAAGGGCTCGTTGAGCGATACAGCTGATAATCATAGCCTAAGGGAACGGCTTTACACGTCAGTTGCACGTAGCTATCGGTGGAATATGATAGCAAGGTGAGGTCCGTGGGCGTGTCCAATTTTGACGGAGTGTTTGACCCGCCGCCACCATTGCCGCCACCGCTGCCGGCCGAGAAAGTGCATGAAACTTTGGCCGACTTCTCGCTCTCCTCATAATTTGAATTCAAGGTCTGAATCCAGAATTTATAAGTGCCGTTTTTCATGTAATTTTCAAAAACGGCGGAAGTTTGCGGAGCATAGACATTCGTGAAATCCTCCTTGCCGTCGGGGGTGCTATACCATAGGCGATAATAATAGGCGTTGGGCACGGAATTCCACGTAACTTCAATTGTTTGACCTACTTGCACGGCGCGCAGGCCCGTGGGAGTGGCCGGCTTTTGAGAGACGTTTCCGCCGTTGATGTCTGCTTCGGAGATGTAAGTCGTCGCGATGTTTGAATACTCGCTGTAAGTGCTCCCCTTCTGCGCCTGAACTTTAAACGCCCAGTTGCCGGCAATTTTGCAATCCATGTCGAAAGTGGTGGAAGTGGTCGACTTCGTGGTGACGAAATATCCGGAGCTAAAAGCCGTAGGATTAGAATAATAGATCCAATATTTCTCCGCCCCCGGGACCTTGTTCCAGCTCAAAGTCACCGTGTAGCCACTCTTAATCACAATCAACGTTGGCGCGCCAAACTCCCCTTCGTCCGAGGGATTGTCGTCATTGCCGCTGCCGCTTTGGCCGGCTTTCTGGTTGATCGTGTAAATATCCACCACTCGGCCATTCTCGCGCAGCTGAATGTTGCCGCTTCGGGCCTCCGACGTTTCATTCTTGGCGATTTCAAAAGAGCATTCGCCGCGAGTCTCAAACGAAAGGACACTGATCCACGACACCGTGGGATACACGTAAGTCTGCCCATTGCAGTCATTGATGGCCAACTCTAATGTTCCGCCCAAGTTGGAAAAAGACGTGGACTTGTTGGCGCTTGCAAACGAAGGCGTCGCCGGCGAAAAGGGATTCTTATCGTCATCATCATCGTCCCCGCAAGAGGAGAAAGATAATCCCGCCGCGATTAACACCGGCACCAATAAATACCTCAGAAAATTTTTCATCTGTGAAATAACGTGTCGCATCCATTCCCGAATTGACATTAAATGATTAAAACAAAAGAGGCGCGGAATGATGTTCTTGTTTATCTTACAGGAGGCATCGCCAAACGCCTAACACGAAATAAACAGTCCACTCCCACGCCTAACCGGATATCACGGTCTCCCTCTTGTCGGGGAGTGGATATGCGACAAGCATGAGCGTTCCTTTGACTGCTCTCTCCTTCGTGTTCTGAAATTGGCGATTTCCCTGTAAAGGACAAAGCAAAAAACGCTTCTTACAATATTTTACGCCGCAAAGATACGCATTTCCCCCGACATACACAACCCCACTCCC
>CAZLMV010000213.1:0-1832 GCA_964560625.1 uncultured Bacteroides sp.
CGCCGTTGGGGTCGTTCATCAGGCGATGGTGAGTCACCACGGCACATTCCTTGGCAAAACCTTCCACGTGTTCGGCCTCGCGCGAGAGGAATGACTTGGGGATAAGCAAGGGGAAATAGGCATTCTGCACGCCGGTTTCCTTAAACATTTTGTCGAGCTGATGTTGCATTTTTTCCCAGATGGCATAACCATAGGGCTTGATGACCATGCATCCGCGCACGGCGCTCTGCTCGGCGAGGTCGGCCTTGATGACCAGGTCATTATACCATTGCGAATAGTTTTCGCTACGTTTGGTAAGGTGTTGGAGTTCTACTGCCATATCAAAATCTTTATTATTAATGACCGCAAATTTACGAATTTTTTGCGAAACAACAAAATTACGGCGCCGCGGCGCCGTGTTTAAGGTTTAAAGTTTAAGGTTTAAGGATTGATTACGGCGACCTTTGGCCGCCGTGTTTAAGGTTTAAAGTTTAAGGTTTAAGGGTATATAAGTCTTATAAGATTTATAAGATTTATTATTCCTCTTCGGGCTCCTCGGAGGGAGCTTCGGCGGGAGCTTCGGCGGCGGGGGCATCCTCTTCCGGGGTGTCGGGGGTGAGGGCGTCGGCGGCGGCGCGGAAGTATTGCTCGAAGGAGCTGCCGGAGGAGATGAGCTGCTGGAAGTTGTGGGCGCTGATGATGATGGGGGTGACGTCCTCGGGAAGTGTGGCGATTTCGGAGCGGCCAAGGAGGGTGCGATATTCCTCGGCGTCGGCCACGGAGTCAAACGTCTTGATGAGCAACATGCCTAATTGCCCGTAATTGAGCGGCTCCAAGTCATAGTCGCGCACGGTGAAGGAGTTGAAGTTATGGCGCGCTATATTATATAGGAGTAAATTGGCGTTGACCTTGTCCGTCGGATAAACCAAGGCGATATATTGCGGCTCATCCTCGTCGAAAATGAACTCGGCCTCGCCGGCCTCCGCCGCTTCGCCATCTTCCCCTTCCGGAGCATTACCAAGGCGGATATCCCAGAACATGGAGCGGTTATTAGCCACTCCCTCATTGAGTTTCCGCCCCTGGGCCATCCCTTTGAGATAGGCCGACGCCATGGGGGTCAGGTCCGTGTCAGGATAGCGCTCCAGCAGGTCGCGGAGGGTCTGATTAAACTCCTCAGGCTTCTTCTCCGTGACGTAGGCCAAGGCGTGGAGGAACATAAACTTCGGCATCGCCTCGCTGACGGGATATTTCTTCATCATCTCCTCATAGGAGCGATGGACCTGCGCATTATTATTAGCAAGGTAGGCATCATAGGCCTGCTCATACATCATCCGCTGCGCCTCGGGCATCTCCCTCAGCCGCTGAATATAGTCCGGATCAAGGAGAGCCACGCCATATTTGCTGTCAGGGAAGTCCTTGATTATCAGCTGTCGCCATTGCTCGGCCTCAGCCGTCTGACCTAACCGCATCAGCATGATATAGAGGTTATAATACACATCCAAGCGATAGACATTGTCCGGATAATCCTCCAAGAGGCGATTCCATTCCTTGCGGGCCGCGGGGAAGTCCTCGAGCTTGTCCTTAAGGATAGAGCCCATGGTGTAGAGGCCCTCCTGAATCACTTCGTGGGCGGTCTGCTTCTCGGCCTCCGTCTTGGGAATCTGTGCGAGATAATATTCGGGATAATGGGGGTCAGCAGCCTTCTTGGCAGCTTCGGGGTCCACTTCCTCTGCCCCTCCCTCAGGAGTTTCTGCTCCTTCCGTGGGCTCGCCTTCGTCGGTGGGCTCTTCAAAGTCGTTGAACGAGAAGGATGACTTGTTGCGGCGTCGCCAGTCGTCTTCGAGCTTGCGCGA
>CAZLMV010000213.1:1932-3160 GCA_964560625.1 uncultured Bacteroides sp.
GCCAACTCATCGAGCACGTCTGACCGCCTCTTAAGCAGCTGATAATCAGGATAAGTCTCCGGCAGCATCGGCACGGCTCCACTCAGCGGCGGCTGCGCCAAGTCATATTTCCCTTGCGCATAGTAAAGCTGCCCGAGCGTGGCGTCGTTGATAGCCTTCTCAATGCCGTTGCGCTCCGATTTTTCGGAGGCAAGCACGTAGTTCTCAATGGCGTGCAGCGTGTCGCCGCGGCTCAGGTAGAGATTGCCGATGGCATAATAAATCTGGTCCAAGTATTTCTTGTTGCGGTCCAGTCCGGCCATGCGCTTGAGGGCCTTGACTTCGGGGGTGATGTCCTTGCCGGAGTAGACCTCGCTCTGGGCAATGCGGGCGTTGAGTTTGGTGCGGTAAGTGGTGCCTCCACCCTGGGCCGCCGCTTTGAAGGCCTTGAAGGCTTCGTCGCGCCTTCCTTCGCGCGAAAGGCATTGACCCAAAAGGTATTGCAGCCTGGTTTTCTGTGCCCCGCTCGCGCCTTTAATGGCCCGCTGAAGTGCCGGAATCGCCGCCGCATAGTCCTTTCTCTTGACGGCAATGTCGGCCTCCACAAAGTCATAGAGCTCCCGGAGCTTGGCATTGGTCAGCTGAGCCGGCTTGATGCGCTTAAACACGGCCTCGGCCTCGTTGACCCAGTCGAAGGCCACGTAGCTCCGGGCCTGCCAGAGCTGCGCCTCCGTCACGGTCTCCGGAAGCCACGAAAAATGTCGCGAAATGTAGAAAAACGTGGCCGCCGCCCCGGAAAAGTCCCCGTTGAGGTATTGCGACCGCCCCATCATCATCCACGCATTGTGAAGGAAAGGGTTAAATTCCTCCCGTTTGAGCCATTTTTTGTATTCTTCCGAGGCCTTGCCACTCTTGCGTTTTGGGCGTTTTTTTATCGAGCGGAGCTGGATGGCTTTCTGCGCTTTTTCTATGGAGCGGGTAAAATCGCCCGAGGGTTGCGGCGATTTGGGGTTAGCCTTCGCCTCGGCCGGATGGGGATAGAGCAGCGTCGTGTAGTCGTCCTCATATCTTTTTTCCATCTCCCCGAGCGTCTCCTTATAGTGCTCGTTGCCGTTATAATAGATGTTATAGCGCGTGATAAATGCCTGATACTTACGCGTTGCGGCCGTGTTCTTCTTAGCGGAACACGACCCCAAAAGGCCACAAATCAGCGCGATGATTATCAGGCGAAATGTCTTCATATCTATGA
>CAZLMV010000214.1:0-3148 GCA_964560625.1 uncultured Bacteroides sp.
AGCTCATGGACGAAGGCGTGGCCCAGCTCTTCGTCAACCAGTTCAACGGCCGCAAAATCATCGGCACCGTGGGCCAACTGCAGTTCGAAGTGATTCAATATCGCCTGCTCCACGAGTATGGCGCGCAATGCCGCTGGGAGCCCATTTCGCTCCACAAAGCCTGCTGGATCGAAAGCGACAACCCCGAAGCCCTCGCCGCCTTCAAAAAGCGCAAACATCAGTTCATGGCCACCGACCGCGAGGGCCGCGACGTCTTCTTAGCCGACTCCGGCTATGTGCTGACCATGGCGCGCCAGGATTTCCCCGAAATTAACTTCCACTTCTCCAGCGAGTTCTGATGAAAAAACGAGTTTGCATCACCGGCGCCACCGGAACCATGGGCATGGCCACCCTGCGCGAGTTCAAGGACCGCACTGACCGCTTCGACATCGTCATCCTGGCCCGCCCCGGCAAGAAAAATGAGCGCAAATTGGCCCCCTTCTTGGCCCATGGCGGCTTCGAAGTGGTTTGGGGCGACCTGACCAACTTGGACGACGTCAAGCGCGCTGTCAACGGTGCAGACTTCGTGCTCCACATCGGCGGAATGGTCTCTCCCGCCGCCGACTATTTCCCCGAAAAGACACTGAAAGTCAACGTTTTGGCCGCGGAAAACGTGGCCCGCGCCGTCCTCGAAGGCAACAAGGCCGACACCTGCGGAGTGGTTTACATCGGCTCTGTGGCCCAGAGCGGCGACCGACGTCCGCCCTACCATTGGGGACGCACCGGCGACCCGCTAAATGCCTCAGAGGGCGATGCTTACGCCCTGTCAAAAATCCGCGCCGAGCTCGCCATCGTCGACTCCGGTCTCAAAAAATGGGCCTGCCTCCGCCAAACCGGCATCCTCTACCCAGGGCTGCTCTTCAAAGGCTCCGACCCGATTACGTTCCACGTGCCCCTGCGCGGGGTCCTCGAATGGGCCACCGACGAAGATTCCGGCCGACTCATGGCCAACATCTGCGAGGATTCCACCCCCGCCGAGTTCTGGAACGGGTTCTACAACATCGGCTCCGGAAAATCCTATCGCTTAACGAATTACGAGTTTGAAAAGCTCCTGCTCAAAGCCCTCGGCTGCCCCCCGCCCCATAAATCATTCCGCGCCGAATGGTTTGCCACGGAAAATTTCCACGGCCAATGGTGGCAGGACTCCGACCGCCTCGAAGAGCTCGTGCCCTTCCGCAGCGGAGAGAGTTGCGACGATTATTTCCGCCGCCTGGCCCGCATGGTCCCCTGGTACTTCAAACTCGCCCCCTTGGCTCCCGCCCCCCTGGTCCGAATGGGCATGAAATGGGTGGCCGGTCGCAACGAATTGGGCCCGCTCCACTGGCGCAAGCACAACAACGAGCGCCGCATCCGCATCCATTTCGGTTCCCGCGAGCAATGGGACGCCATCCCCTCCTGGGCCGAGCAACTCCCTGAGCTCGAGCAATATCCGGCCAATGAGCCGCGCGACCGCCGCGACCCGCCCGCCAAGCCCTCGCTGAGCCACGGCTTCGACGAATCCAAACCCCTCAACGAGCTGAACCTCACCGACATGCACTCCAAAGCCGCCCACGAAGGCGGCCGCTGCCTCGCCACAGAAATGACCCCCGGCGACCTCCGCACCCCCCTACCCTGGCAATGCGCCCAAGGCCACCATTTCCACGCCTCCCCCACCGCCATCCTCCTCGGCGGCCACTGGTGCCCCACCTGCCTAACCACCCGCCTCCTTGGTGCTGACTGATTCCGCCTGCTTTTTGGGTTTGCGGGGGTTGGAGATGTAGCGTTCGTAGTAGGCCATGATGAGGGAGGTGGCGGGGAGGGCTATGATCATGCCGATGATGCCTAAAAGGGAGCCCCACACGGAGAGGGAAAGCAGGATCACCGCCGGATTCATGCCCATTTCCTTGCCCATGATGTGAGGGGTCAGGATGTAGTCGCAAATGCCTTGGCTGAAAAGGTAAACGAGCAGCGATTTGCCGAAAAGACTGAGGAACGTAACCTCGCCGCCCAACGAGTAAATCAGGCAAATCACGGCCACGGGGACGAGCGTAACATACTGAAAATAAGGTATCATGTAAAGTATCCCGACTAACACGCCCATGGGAATGGCCAGCGGCAGCCCGACGATGGAGAAGCCGATGCAATAGAACACCATGGCGCAAAGGGCCACGCAGCCCTGACCACGGAAATAATGGTTCATGCTCTGCTGCACTTCGCGCACAATGCCCATGGCGCCGGGGCGATACTTATAAGGGATAATCAGCTTGAAGCCGCGCACGATTTGCGGATAGTCAATCAGGATAAACAGCACATAAATCAGCGTCAGAGCCCACGAAAGAGCCTCAAAAATCACGCTGAGCGACTCGCCAAGGAGCGACGACCCGCGGCTGATGAGCGTTGACAGATGAAACTCCGAAAGCATGGTCTTGAGCTCCGCGGGGCTGAATTCGCGCTCCACGAAGTCAATCACCGCAGCAATCTCCGGCGGCAGCGGACGCTGACCGGAGCTGACGCTGTGAAGAATGTCGCCAAGCACGTCTAATTCCCTGATAACCTGCGGCATGAATATCCACGCCACCCCGACTATGACCACTGACACTTCCAACACGGTCATGATCGACGCTAAGACGCGCCCCTTGCTGCGAATGAGCCGCTGATTGAGCCCAACCACCGGCTGAAGCAGGTATGCAAAAAAGCAGGCCGCAAAGAATGGCAGCAGGACATCGCTTAGATATCCTAACAGCCAAATGATCCCGGCGCCGATTGTCAGCCCGATGATCAACCGCATGATTCGGTCTGCGGTCCAATATGTCTGTCCCTGGGTCGTCATAAACAAAATAGTCTTTACCCTATTAACACCCAAACACTTGCATAGGTTCAAAACGCCCCCCGCCGCGACAAAACGAAGATAGGGAGGCTCCGGGGGAGCCTCCCTATCGAGAGAAAGTTCAGGCGTAAGTGGATTAGCCGTTGTACTTCTTCATGACAGCGATGAGATCGAGCACCTTGTTAGAGTAGCCGATTTCGTTGTCGTACCAAGAAACGACCTTCACGAAGGTGTCGGTCAGGGCGATGCCGGCCTTGGCGTCGAAGATAGAAGTGCGGGGGTCGCCGAGGAAGTCGCTGGAAA
>CAZLMV010000215.1:0-3127 GCA_964560625.1 uncultured Bacteroides sp.
CGGAAAAAGTCGTTCAGCAGGGTCTTGCCCTCGAAGATGAACGTGTTGTCCGGGAGGCGCTGATAAGTCTTCTCCTCCTCGTCATATTCATCGTCAATGTCGCCCACGATTTCTTCAAGCACATCTTCCAATGTGACAATGCCTTGCGTGCCGCCAAATTCGTCGACCACGATGGCCATGTGGACCTTTCGGCGGCGAAAATCCTCTAAGAGGTCGTCAATCATCCTCGACTCCGGCACGAAGTAGGCCGGGCGCAGCAGCGACTGCCAGGCGAAGCCCTCGGGGCGCTGCTCGACGTAAGGAAGCAGGTCGCGCGAATAGAGCACGCCGCGAATATTATCCTGGGTGCCCTCAAAAACGGGGATGCGCGCATAGCCCGTCTCGAGCACCGTAATCATCACTTCATCAAAGGAATAGTCAATGCTCAGGCATGTCATGTCGACGCGCGGAGTCATCACCTCGGCGGCCGTCGTGTCGCCAAAGCGGAGAATCTCCTGGAGCATCCGCGAATCATCGCGCGCCTCCACATCGGTCAGCTCCAAGGCCTGGCTGAGCTCGTCGGCCGAGATGTTTTGCGGCTTTTTGTGGACCACTCGGTGGACCACCGTCGAACTCTTCATCAGAACCGACGCAAACGGCTTGAGCACCGTCACCATGAGCCTCAGCACCGGCTGCGCCCACTTGGCCCATTTCAGCGGGTTAATCTGGGCATAGAGCTTCGGCAAAATCTCGCCAAACAGCAAAATCAGGAACGTCAACAGCACCGTCTGGAGCACGAAGCTCCACAAAGCGCTCATCCCCGAAAATATCGGCCCGAGGCCATAGTTGGTCAGCACCACGATGGAGATGTTGACCAAGTTATTGGCAATCAGGATGGTGGCAAGCAGCCGCTCAGGCTTGCTCAGCAGTGCGCGCACCGGCGCCGTGGCCTCCGGGCGGTTGCTCTCCTCGTCGGCCTCGTCAAGATCCTGAGGCGTCAGGGAAAAATACGCAATCTCCGAGCCGGAGACGAACCCCGACACCAAGAGCAGCAGCGCCGCCACTGCGAGTGCTATGATCTGAGCCGTTTCCAATTAGATGCTGAGGCGACGAAGGGTTTCGAGCAGACTGCGGTCAATCGGCTTGTCGTTCTTAATGGCCTTGCTGAAGGGGATGTAGACAATCTGATCGTTCTGAATACCGATCATCACGTTGCGCTGGTCCTCCATCAGGGCATCAATGGCCGCAGCGCCCATGCGCGACGCCAAGATGCGGTCAGTGGCCGTCGGCGAGCCGCCGCGCTGCAAGTGGCCAAGGATAGACACGCGCACGTCGTAGGCCGGATATTCGTTCTTCACGCGCTCGGCCAAGGCCATGGCGCCGCCCGTCACCGGGCTTTCAGCCACGAGGACTATCGACGAATTTTTGCTCTTGCGGAAGCCGTTTTGAATCAGCTCGGCAAGCTGGTCAACCTCCGTCGATATTTCCGGGATGATCGCGGCCTCGGCCCCCGTGGCGATGGCGCCATTCAGAGCCAAGAAACCTGCGTCGCGGCCCATTACCTCGATGAAAAACAGGCGCTCGTGGCTCGTGGCCGTGTCGCGAATCTTGTCCACACACTCCATGATGGTGTTCAGCGCCGTGTCATAACCGATAGTCTTGTCCGTGCCGTAAAGGTCATTATCAATCGTGCCCGGAAGGCCGATGCACGGGAAATTAAACTCATTAGCAAAGATTCGGGCGCCCGTCAGCGAGCCGTCGCCGCCGATGACCACCAAGGCGTCAATCCCATGGCGGCGCAACGTGTCGTAAGCCAACTGGCGGCCCTCCGGAGTCTCAAACTCCTTGCAGCGGGCAGTCTTCAAAATCGTGCCGCCCATCTGGATGATATTGCTGACATTCTGAGTCTTGAAATCCTCAATCTCGTCCGTCAACAGTCCGCGATAACCGCGATAAATACCCTTAACCTTAAATCCATTAAAAATTGCCGAGCGAGTAACCGCACGGATCGCAGCATTCATGCCCGGAGCATCACCTCCCGACGTCAAAATGCCTATGGTTTTGATTTCTGCCATAAATATTCGTTACTTAATTAAGCCGCAAATTTACGCATTTTTTGCGAAACTCACAAACTTATTTACGCAGACGCAGCCGCCGATTAATGGCAAAATCCAACCGTCGCCGAAAATGCGACGGCAAAGACTTACCCTCCAACGCCCGCCGAACCAACTTCTTCTGCCGCTTCGGCACCGTCACCGCAAAATCCACATAAATCTCAAACCTACCGAAACGGCGCGCAAACTCCTCAGCCGTCCCCCGAAACTCCAAATAACTCCGATGATAAAGCAACGACGAAATAAACGCACTAAACGCATTCCGCTGCCACGTCTCCTTAGCCTCGCCGGCCCGCTTACCCAACTCCTTATAAAGACGGATATCACCCTCATAATTCGTCGTCCCCACCATCGAACCCCGACGATAACGATACGTATACAACGGCAAATCAGTCGACGCCACAGTCACCCCCGGCAAACACAACATCGAACAAACCGTCATCGCATCCTCACAAAAATTTATCCGATCCGGCAACTTCACATGCTCATAAAGCTCCGCACGAATCAACTTATTACACATCGACCCATGACGCGACGGAGTCTGCGCCCCGCAAATCTGCTCCATCAAGCATCGCGCCGTCAACTCATTCGGCCGCTGAGCCAAATGACTACGCTTCTTACCATCCGTAAACAAAAAATCACACAACGTCACGTCTGCCCCACTCCGCTCAGCCTCAGCCAACATTATCTCATAAGCCTGAGGATGAAGCAAATCATCCGGATCAAAATGAATGATATAATCACCCGTCGCCGCCAAAATCCCATCGCGACGCGTATGACTAACACCCATATTAAACGGATGATCTATAAACTTAACATAAGGCAAACGCTCCCTAAACTTACTCTCAACCAACCGCCGAGCCAAAATCATCGAATCATCCGGCGACGCATCATTCACCAAGATGATCTCCATCTGCTCCGGCGCCAACGACTGATTAAGAAGAGAACTCAAGCTCTCCTCTATCCAATACTCCACGCCATAAACGGCCACTATGACTGAGACTTTCTTCATTCCTATAATCTCCTTCAGGGTC
>CAZLMV010000216.1:0-3113 GCA_964560625.1 uncultured Bacteroides sp.
CTTTTATCTGCCGACGGCTCAGCGGGTTGGACTTGATTTGGGAGAGATAGAAGTGTCACCCGACGTCTATTTAGAGCCGGGAAATGACCTTGAGGTGGTGATTGACTATGACAAGCTGATGGACCGCAAGGCGCAAAGGAAGCGAAACGATGATGCCTTCAGCTTTGGCGGCTCCTTAGGGGCGCTGAACGCCGAAATCATGGGTGCACCGGGGCGCCAGATTAACCCTTATACGATTGACAATGCCCTTTCGGCACATGAGGCTAAGCCGCTGATTATCCATAAGACAGACTCTTTAGGCGCGCTCAATGAGGCATACATCGCCTCGGCGGGGATTTCGCCCAAGGCGGCGCAGCTGATTCGCACCAATCTGACCAGCCAAAAGATTCAGGCGCTGATGGAGCGCGCGGAGGTTATTGACCCCTCCGACAAGATTTCGGAGGATTATTATGCCGATTTTCTGAGAGAGGCTTATTCGGCGGACCCGACGATACTTTGCGCGAAAGAGGCCGGCCTGCTGCTTAATCGCTTAGCTTTCTCGAAGATACTGCCGGAGAAGCGGATATTGGTCGACGTGGCTGAATATCGCCGCATGCTCGAGCGCCTTGCCGAGATGGGACTTGAATATACCGACGAAGAATTGGAGTATATCAACGCCTATGGAGGGCCGGAAGTTACTGATTCAGTGCAGGAAGCCTCACTGATGGGCACCATTTTTAACGCCAACGCGATAACTGCGGCCGCCGAACGCATAGGCAAAGGCGATGAGGTTCGCCGGATACTGTTTATAGAGCCTGAGTATAAGCCTTTTAGCCGCCATCCGGAGACCAACGCGCAGTTGGCCCGGCGCATGGCCGGAACGGAGCAGGAGCCCCTGCTCTGGCAGTTTGCCGCAGTCGCAAATTCGGGCCGATATGTTGACCTTTCGGAATTGCTCGCCCCGGAGGAGGGGATTACCGATTCTTACCTGATTGACCGCATCATGGAGGCCTCGAAGCCGAAGCCGCAGACGTGGAAATTGCCGGCAACGGAAGGGGGCGCGCTGATGAGTCAACTGATTGAGCCTTACCGGGGTAAGTATCTGCTTGTGGACTTCTGGGATATTTTCTGCGGGCCCTGCCGCCAGGGAATTGAGTCCAACGCCGAGATGCGCGCCAAGCATCGCGGCAACCCGGGGTTTGGCATCCTCTTCTTAGCCTCGGAGAAGGGTTCGCCGCTGACTCGATATGAGGCCTATGTGGCTGAGCATCTGAAGGATGAAGACGTCAAGCGCCTGCCGGAAGAGCAGATGATTCAGCTGCGCGAGCTCTTTGAGTTTAACGCCATTCCGCGCTATGTGCTCTTCACCCCGGAGGGTGAGGTTTTGAACAGCAATTATTCCACATGGGAGTTCTGGGACTTCCTGAAAGAGAAAGGGATAATCGGTGGAGATACAGATAATTGACAGCTGCGAGTCGACCAACTCGGCCATCGACCGCGAGGCGCCGCATGGGTTCGCGCTGATGGCACTAAGGCAAACGGCGGGGCGCGGCCAGCGGGGGAATAGCTGGGAAGCGGAGCCGGGGCGGAACATCACGCTGTCGCTGATGTTGCGGCCGCAGGGACTCGACGCCGGGCGGCAGTTTGAGGTCTCGGAGGCCGTGGCCTTGGGGGTTCTTGACCTCTTGGAATCGCTTGGCATTGAGGAGGTTGCGGTGAAGTGGCCGAATGATGTCTACGTCGGCGACCGTAAGATTTGCGGCATCCTGATTGAGAACGCGCTGTCGGGGCGGCAGATTGCGCGCTCCATTGCCGGAATAGGGCTGAACGTGAATCAGCGGGAGTTTCGGTCAGACGCGCCTAACCCCGTGAGTCTTTGGCAATTAACCGGGCAGGAATATTCGCTGCGGGAGCTTGCCGAGGGTCTTGTCGCGGCGATATTGACGCGCTTGGAGCGAGGGGATAACCATGGGGATTACCTTCGGCGGCTCTATCGGCGCGAGGGGGTCCACGAGTGGGTGCTTCCGGCCGGAGAGCGGTTTGAGGCGTCGATTTTGGGGGTTAGCCTGACGGGGATGCTGCGGCTCAGCGCCTGGCCGGAGCGGGAGTTTGCGTTTAAGGAGGTTGGTTATGTGATTTGAGCGCCGCAAGCGGCTTTGCCATGACGAAAGGGGCTCATTTCATTCGCCCACAATCAAGGCGCGCGGGGTGTTGGCGTTAACTTTATTTAACGCTATTTAGGTAAAAGGGAGCAGATTTAAGCTAAATTAACTGCTGCGGGGGTGCGTTAGGAAAGTTTAACTTTTGGGTAGGTGAAATTTTTGGCGAAATGTTTTCGCAATTGCGGGGTTTTGGTTAATTTTGCACTTCCAAAACTATCATCACGTTTAAAAACAAACATACAACTATATAATTTATGAGCAATTCTCCCGTAAAGCCCGCCGAAGGTAAACTCGGCGTGTTAGTGGTGGGCCTCGGTGCCGTCACCACCACCTTTATGACCGGCGTACTCATGGCCCGCAAAGGCCTCGCCAAGCCCGTAGGCTCCATGACCCAATATGACCGCATCCGCGTCGGCAAAGGCAAAGACAAGAAATACCTCCTCTATAAGGACATCGTATCGATGGCCGAATTGGACGACATCGTGTTCGGCGCATGGGACGTCTATCCCGCCAACGCCTACGAAAGCGCCATCAACGCCGAAGTACTCAAAGAAAAAGACATCAACCCCGTCAAGGACGAACTCGAAGCCATCAAGCCGATGAAGGCCGCCTTCGACAAGAACTACGCCAAGCGCCTGGACGGCGACAACGTCAAGACCGTCACCTCCCGCTGGGACATGGTTGAGCAGCTGCGCGAAGACATCCGCAAGTTCAAGGCCGAGACGGGCGTCACCCGCTGCGTAGTGCTCTGGGCTGCTTCTACTGAGGTTTACGTGCCTGTAAACGAGAAGGTTCACTACTCATTGGCCGACCTCGAAGCCGCCATGAAGGCCGACGACACGGAAAACATCGCCCCGTCGATGTGTTACGCCTACGCCGCCCTCTCTGAAGGCTGCCCCTTCATCATGGGCGCGCCGAACACCACCGTCGACATCCCCGCCATGTGGGAGCTCAGCGAGAAGACCGGCATGC
>CAZLMV010000217.1:0-3098 GCA_964560625.1 uncultured Bacteroides sp.
CCCAACCCGCGCTTGGCTATATGGCTCACGATCACGGGGTTTGAGTTGGCTTTCAGCGCGTAATGAACATGGAAGTCACCCTTATGGGCCTGCAGCGAGTCAATGGTGCGATCGAGCAGGCCAAGATCATAGAAATAAAACGGAGTTCGATGGGATTCAAACTCCGTCAGAGGGAAATGCTCAGTCATTATTGAAGAGAGATTTTTGGAGGGCATTAAGAGCGTTGACCTTGTCGCTTTGGCGCACGAGGAGCGAGATGTTGTAATTGCTGCCGCCGTAAGAAATCATGCGCACGGGGATGTCGGTCATAGCGTCGAGCACTCGGGTTTCAAATCCGCAATTGTGCCATTCAAGGTCGCCGACCACACAGATGATGGCCATGTCGTGGTCCACGGTGACGGTGCCAAACTTCTTGAGGTCGTCGATGATATGGTGGAGGTTGCGCGTATTGTCAATGGTGACGGAGACTCCCACTTCGGAGGTGGCAATCATGTCGATTGACGTTTGATAGGTCTCGAAGATTTCAAAGACCTTGCGCAGGAAGCCATAGGCCAAGAGCATGCGGCCACTCTTGATTTTGATGGCGGTGATGTTATCCTTTGCGGCCACGGCCTTGATGGTGTGAGTGGGTGTGCAATTATAAATCACGGTACCCTTAGCCTCGGGCTGCATGGTGTTGAGCAGGCGCACGGGAATGTTGTTGAGCTTGGCGGGGAGCACACACGTGGGGTGGAGAATCTTCGCGCCGAAGTAAGCGAGCTCGGCTGCCTCCTCGAAATGGAGCTCGGCCACGGGCGAGGTGCCTTCGACGTAGCGCGGGTCATTATTGTGCATGCCGTCAATGTCGGTCCAGATTTCAATCTCGTCGGCATTCACTGCGGCGCCGATGAGCGAGGCCGTGTAGTCGCTGCCGCCGCGCTGCAGGTTATCCACCTCGCCATAGGCGTTGCGGCAAATGTAGCCCTGAGTGATGTAAAGGGCGGCGTCGGGATGCTTGTCGAGCAGCTCCAACAGGTGGGTGCGGATAAACTGAGTGTCTGGCTCGGAATTTTTGTCGGTCTTCATGAAGTCAAGGGCGGGAATCAACACGGAGTCCACGCCTTTTTCATGGAGATAGATGTTCATGAGTTTGGTGCTCATCATTTCGCCCTGTGCAAGGATTTCGCGCTCTTCAAACACGGTGAACACATCCTTGGAAAGCGAGCGGATGAAAGCAAAAATCGCCTTGATATCCTTATTGGCCTCCGCGATGGACTCCTCGGAATCAAAGAGCTCGGCAATTACTTGCTGATACTTGAGTTCGAGCTGATTGATGACCTCCTTGGCGCCATCAATGTTTTTCTTGTAGAGATAGTCGCAGATCTCCACGAGGGTGTTAGTGGTACCGGACATGGCAGAGAGGACAATGATGTTCTTGCCACGCGAAGTAATCAATCGGGCCACTTCCTTGATGCGATGGGCCGAACCGACGGACGTGCCGCCAAACTTCATTACGTTCATTCTTCTGTATCTTCTTCTTGAGTTTTGATTTCAGTGGGAGTATCGTCGCCGAGCCCGAGGAGCTGCTTCTCCTCGATGCGATAGATTTTTGCGGGGAATTGCTCGGTCAGGGCCAAGTTATGAGTGGCCATGATGACGGCCGTCTTATTCTCGGCGGCAATCTGATGGAGCATTTCGACGATGCGGGTGCCCGTCTCCGGGTCAAGATTACCCGTGGGCTCGTCGGCTAAGATCAGGTCGGGCTCATTGAGCAGGGCGCGGGCTATGGCTATGCGCTGCTGCTCGCCGCCGGAGAGCTCATGGGGCATCTTGTAAGACTTATTGGCCATATTGACCATTGAGAGGACTTTTTCGATGCGGTCCTCCATCTCCTGCTTGTTTTTCCAGCCGGTGGCTTTAAGCACGAAGAGGAGATTTTCATGGACGGAGCGGTCAGTGAGGAGCTGGAAATCCTGGAAGACAATTCCGATTTTGCGGCGCAGGAGGTGGACCCGCTTGGGCTTGAGTTTGAGCATGTCAAAGTCAAAGACTCGCGCCTCGCCGCTATGGACGGGCACTTCGGCATACATGGTCTTCAGCAGCGACGACTTGCCGCTGCCCACCCGGCCGATGAAGTAGACAAACTCGCCTTTACGGAGCTGAAAGTTGACGTGTTTGAGCACCACTAACTCCTTGCGGAGCACTTCAGCGTCGGCATAATCGATAATCAGGTCTTCCATAGGAGAATCAGTTAGCAACCTCAGAGAGGAATTTTATACGCACCAGACGGATTTCGCGCTCGTCATAGTCGGCTCCAAGATCCTGAATGGCGGTGGCAACGTCGCCGCTTTCGCTCTCGTTTTTGAAATAATCGGATATTTCGTCGACCACGTCGGGGTCAATCATCTGGTCAATAAAGTAATTAATGTTGAGCTTGGTGCCGGAGTAGACAATGGCCTCAATCTCGGTCAGCAGGTCGTCAAATTCCAAGTCGAGGGAAATGGCGAGTTCATCGAGCTGAATCTTGCGGTCAATGCCTTGGATAATGGTGATTTTCTGGCGGCTCTTCTTGGGGACGGTGCGCACGGTGATGTCCTCAGGGCGCACGATTTCATTTTCTTCGACATGCTGGCGAATCACTTTGAGGAACTCGTCGCCATAACGGCGGGCCTTGCCTACACCCACTCCGGTGATGTTTTGCAGTTCCTCCATGGTGATGGGGTAAGTCGTGGCCATCTGTTCGAGCGAGGGGTCCTGGAAAATCACATAGGGGGGGAGGTTGTGTTGGCGGGCAATTTTCTTGCGCAGGTCCTTGAGGATGGAGAAGAGCTCGGGGTCAACGGCTCCGGTGGCGCCGCCCTTGGGGGCTACGGCGTCGTCATCGTCCTCGTTGAATTCATTATCCTCCACGATTTTAAACGACGTGGGCTTATTCAGGTAATTCGAGCCCTTGTCAGTTACGCGAAGGATGCCAAAATTTTCAATGTCGCGGCTCAGATAGCCGGCAATGACAGCCTGGCGAATCACGGCCATGAGCAGGCGCTCAGAGCTATGGTCAAGCATGCCAAACTGTTCAATTTCATCGAGGCCGTAAGCCTTGACATCGGCCGTCTTATTTC
>CAZLMV010000218.1:0-3088 GCA_964560625.1 uncultured Bacteroides sp.
GCGATGCCCAGGTGCCTACGGTGGTGTTGAGGAAGATGTCGGGCTTGATTTCGCGGAGCTTGCGTTCGATGTCGATGATCGCTTCGGCGCCTTCTTCATTGTTGGGGTCGGGGCCGGTTGCGGAGAACATTGAGCTGATGCCGTCAAACTTGAAGAAGCGGAAATCGTAGTTGTTGATCATGTAGGTGGTGCGATCCAGGAAGACGTCATAGTAAGCGGGGTTGCTGAGCTGCATTCCGCCCTTGTCGCTCCAGTAGGCGCGGCGATAGTTGCCGCTGCGACCGTAGCCGCCGACGGGGCCGAGCCAAGCGCCGATGCCGGTGTTCATGGCGCGGGCTGCTTCGTCAACTTCCGTGAAACCATTGGGGAAGTTGGGGTTGAAGTCCCAGGTGCCGTAGAAGTCCCAGCCGTCGTCCCAGAGGAAGGCGGCGATGTTGGCGCCATATTTGCGATAGAGGTTTTCTTCCCATTGCTTGACGACTTCGACACACTGGTTGATGTTCATGTTCGTCGTGTAGTTCTGGTCATTGTTGCGGTTGATGTTGAGCTCAAACCATGAGTTATAGTTGGGGAAGGAGCGCCAAGGCACTGCGCGTTCGCGGTCGACGTAGCAAGCCACGGAGCGACGCTGCTGTTCAGGAGCCACGACGCCGACCACTGCGCTGACCTCCCAGGTCTTATCCTTGGCGAGGGTGGCATTACGCGCCCAGACGCCCTGGATGGTCTGCGATTCAGGGGCGGGGAGGTAGATGTAGTAGGTCTTGTCGTAGGAGAGGTTGATGTTGCCCCAGGTGTTCATGGCGTTGTCGGCATTGGAAATCATGTAGCGCAGGGTGAACTCGCCGGGGTAAGGCACGGCGAAGGTGTAGACATTGTCAACCTTGTTGGTGCCGGAATAGCCTTCGTGATAGTCATAGGCGGCGACGTTGCCGTCAGAGTCAACGATGTCGATGCCGCAGATGTCAATGCGGTGATTACCACGGCTATAGACAAACTCTACGGTCAGGTCGGCGGCCTCCTTGAAGTCAACCTTGCGGGTCATGGAGCGCACGTTGGCCACTTCGACGCCGAGCTCCTTGACGCGATAGGGCACGTTTTCTTCGCCCATCTTGACCCAGGAGGTGGAGGTCCAGGTGTCGGTGTCGGTGTCGCCGTCGGCAAACTCATTGACCGAGGTGCCTGACATTACGCGCTTCATGGGCGACTGGGCGGGGGCAGAGGCGTTGGGGTCTTCGCCGTATTTCACCACGGGGACGTCGATGTCGTCGCTATAAGTGATGTGGCCGCTTGCGGTGATGGTCTCGGTCAGGGTTTCAAGGAAGTAGCGCACCAAGTAGACGCCGGTCTTGGGGACGGTGACGGTGTAGACATTGTCCTGATGCTGCGAGCCGGAATAGCCTGAGTGATAGTCCCCGGAGATGACTTCACCGGTGATGGGATCGCAGATGTCGACGCCGACAATGTTGACGCGATGAGAGCCGCTTTCGTAGTCAAAAGTGATGTCGACGGGGCCGGCGGTCTTGAACACCACGAAGCCGCGCGTGCCGACAATATTATCCGCGCTCAGGGCCTTTGAGCCGGCAATGGTTTTGAGCTTGAGGATCTCCTCGGGGGTGTCGTCGCCCGGGGCCCAGTCAAAGGATTCGGGCGTCCAGCTCAGGGGGGTGAACGTGTCCATGCCGGAGGTGGGGCTCAGCACGGCGTTCTTGCCCATGGGCGTCTCGAGGCCGGCAAAGAGGAGGTCGCTGGCAATGATGGCGCCGCGAGTGTTGCCCACGACGACGGGCGACTGATGACCCTCGACGTTTTTGACGTCATAGAGCATCGCCGTGATTGACTTCATGTTAACGTTGGCCGAGGTGGGGGTCACAGACAGCTCCGTGCGGAAATAATGGGAGCCGTCGCGGAGCACTGCGCGCCACTCCACGCTCAATTTCGGCGACTCAAATTGCGCCTTAATCACGTGGCCGTCAAAGCGTTCGGATCCTTTTGCGGCGTCAGCGTCGCCCGTAAGGGTCTCGGTGGTCACTCCCGTAAGGGTCATGGCAGATGCGGGAAGCACGGTGCCGTCGGCAAGGGTAAGGGAGAATAACTCCGTGCCGGGCAGGAGGTTAAGCTCGGGGCAGCCGCCAAATTTGAGGGTCGACCCTTCTTCGATGAACGACACCGAGAGAAGGTCGTTGCTCAGGGTGTAGACGCCATCGGTGGCGGCCAATTGAGCCACTCCCGGCTGCGTCGGCCCCGGATAGATAACGCTCTGAGCGCCGGCCTGATTGCTCCCCAAGAGGGCAATCGCCGCCATCAAAACGCTAAAAATTGACTTTTTCATGGAATATTATTGGTTGGTTTATGGTTTATAGTTTATAGTTTATGGTTTATGGGATTTTGGGGAATATTGGGAATAGATGCAGGGAGGGCCGGCCGAACAGTCGTTGACCGGGCCGATATCCTGAAAAATATGCTTAATGGGAGCCTGCAAAGAAAGGCCGCAGGGGCCTTCGGGAGCCGAAATTCTTCGGCCCCTTATTACGTCAATGGGGGGGGGTAATTTGTTGATTTACAGACATATAGATTCGTCGGTTTGAAAGTGCCGGAGGCCTTTCGGGAATGCAAATATAATAAAAAGCCCGAAATTATCCAAACCAACCGGAATTTTCGTCATCATTTCCCTAACGGGGTGAGTTCGCCGGTGGTGGAGTCCATGATGTAGCCGCAGACGTTGACATCCTTGGCCATCAGGGGGTGATTTTTGATGAGGTCTACGGTCTCGATGACGGCATCGGCCGTGTCGGTGAATCCGTGGAGCCAGCTGTTGAGGTCTATGCCGCAATGGCGCATCAGCGAGATGTGTTCCTCGTCGACTCCGCGGGCGCGCATCAGCTCGAGCATCTCCTCGGCGTCCATGCCCTGCACGCCACATTCCGTGTGGCCGATGACCATGATTTCGTTGACGCCAAGCTCATAGACGGCCACCAAGAGCGAGCGCATGGTCGAATCAAAGGGGTTCGTGATGGTGCCTCCGGCGTTTTTGACTGTACGAATATATGGCGACGGATTTCACCCAAAATTCTACCCTGGAGAGAAACGA
>CAZLMV010000219.1:0-3062 GCA_964560625.1 uncultured Bacteroides sp.
CTGATAATGAATACTTTCGGACGCAAAATCACGCTTACCACCTTCGGCGAAAGCCATGGCCCCGCCTTGGGCGGAGTCATCGACGGTTTCCCCCCGCGTTTCCCCCTTGACCTCGACGCCATTCAGGCGGCCCTTGATCGCCGACGCCCCGGCCAGAGCTCGCTGACCACCGCCCGCCGCGAGGCCGACCGCGTGGAATTCCTCTCCGGAATCATGGACGGAATGACCCTCGGCACCCCCATCGGCTTCATAATCCGCAACGCCGACCAGCATTCGGCCGACTATGAAGAGATGCGCCACACTTTCCGCCCCTCCCACGCCGACTTTACCTATCAGGCGCGCTATGGGATTCGCGACCATCGCGGCGGTGGACGTGCATCGGCCCGCGAGACGGCGGCAAGGGTCGTGGGCGGCGCAATGTGCCAGCAACTGCTTGCTGCTCAGGGGATTTCCATTCTCTCCTATACCCGCCAGGTGGGCCACATCTGCATGTGCCCTGACGTAGAAATCACTCCCGAGGCTATTGAGGCCAACCCCGTGAGATGTCCCGACCCCGAAGCCGCCGCGCGCATGGCCGAGCTCATCGCCCGCGTCAAAGCCGAGGGCGACACCATTGGCGGCATCATCGAATGTCGCATCACCGGCGTTCCCGCCGGTATTGGAGACCCCCACTTTGATCGCCTTAACTCGCAGTTAGCCAACGCGATGATGACCATTCCTGCGGCCAAAGCCATAGAATTCGGCATGGGCTTTGACGGCTGCCTGCGCCGCGGCTCCGAGATGATCGACGAATTCATCCCGGGCCCCGACGGACGCCCCACCTGCAAGACCAACCACTCCGGCGGCATCCAAGGCGGCATCTCCAACGGCATGCCCATCACCTTCCGCGTAGGCTTCAAACCCGTCGCCACCCTCCTCCAATATGTAACCACCGTCACCGACCAAAACGCCCCAACAACCCTCCACGCCCGCGGCCGCCACGACCCCTGTGTCCTCCCCCGCGCCGTCCCCATCGTCGACGCCATGACCGCCCTCACCCTCACCCAATTCCTCTAACCAGGCCCGAGAAATGAACTGATACGCGAAAGGAGGGCCGACTGAGTTGTCGGGCCCTCCCCTCACGTTTCAACTATTTATTTATGAGAGCCTCTGCACCCAGTTTCTCAACTCAGTCGCAGAGGACTTGGGATGCAATGTCATAACTTATAGTTTCATCATTAGAACGCATCGGGGGCGGAAAAGGTTGCCCCCGGGTGCGCTAAACAATGTTAAAAACGCGAGGGGATTAGTAGAGGTGGAAGATACGCTCCATGAGGCGCCATTTTTCAGCGGATGATTGGCCGGGGAGACATTGTTGGAAGGGGGCGACGGTGGCCTCCCATTCGGCTTGTCGGGGTAGGGTGGCGAGTTGGGCCATGGCGGTGTCCCAGTCGAAGTCGAGCGGGGTTTCGACGATCATGAAGAGGCGATTGTCGATGAGGTAGATTTCCATTTCGAGGATTCCGACTTCGCGTATGCCTTGACGGATTTCGGCCCATTGGACTTCAGGGGAGTGGAGGCGGCGATATTCGGCGATGAGTTCGGGTTGGTCTTTGAGGTCGAGG
Organism: uncultured Bacteroides sp.; assembly: GCA_964560625.1. Taxonomy (GTDB): domain Bacteria; phylum Bacteroidota; class Bacteroidia; order Bacteroidales; family Muribaculaceae; genus UBA3263. The sequence continues at coordinate 1,605 of CAZLMV010000219.1, forward strand.
GTTTGACAGTAGCGTTTGACGGGTCCGTGGTATTCTTTGACTTTGTATCCTTGCATAGTTTATGGGTTTAGGTGTTAAGTAAGACATGACAATTATTTTTCATCATCCTTCGCGCCGTCAGGGCAATCTTCGCCCTTTCTCATCGGTCATTATGGAGCCCCATAACTCCCTCTTCGAAAGGCCGAATCTTATCCCTGTCGGCATCGAATAATAATATAAACTAATTATCATGACTTACTTAATTGATGGTCAAAATTAGTAATTTTAAGTGGGGATTCCAAAATTTGGGGGAATTTAGGCATTAAATTTGTGTATATCAGAAAAAAACGCGAAATTTGCGATGGAAAAAATTATGTTTCAACTTTTATTCTTTAAAATAGATGGATAAGTTTTTTAAGAGGTTTATTGTATTAACGTTTTCAGTGATTAGCCTTATGATTCTCCCTTCTTGTGGGAAGTCGCCTGAGGCTATGGGTAAGAGTCTTGCCGAGAAGATGAATGAGTGTGGCGAGCAATATCTTGCTGAGCGTCAGCAGGCTGAGTCAGATTTCGTGGCGAATTTCAATAGTTCAAATTATTCTACACGGTCGGCCGCTTTGGAGGCTTACGTTCATCAAATGGATGAGGTCGCCAATAATTATTATTCACGACGGGATGAAATTCTTGAGGAGATCAGCATTTGCTCCGGTGATTATGCTGAGGACTATAAGAAATTGAGTGCCTTTGAGTCGGATTATGAGGATAACCTTGACAATGGCCTTGTGCGGAAAGTTGCGGAAAAGATCAATAGTCGGGAGTATTCTTCAGCTGTTTTAGCTAAGGTTAGAAGTTTAATTCCGGTGAAACCTGATGAGGAGCAAATCAAAAAGGATTTGGTGAATGAAAATATTGGCGAAGGTTTTGATAAGGATCAGTGTTGGTTTAGAGAAGACCATCGTTGGACTTTTAAAGAATATGATATTAATGATTTTGTCATTGAAGATGTGGTTCGTGACACCGATAAGGAATATGTTGCAATTGCCAATATGCGTTTAAATGGCGAAACAAATGCTTTTGATGCGAAAGTTAAGGTTTCTTATGTGCTTCCCGACACTACGGATTGGAAAATCGAGTTTGTTAGTTCCATGGGGGTATCAATTGTTCCGACTCATAAATATGATGATTTGATAAACTGTGAAATCAAAGACGATGGTTGGGGTGGAACTTATGCACTTTTTGTTACTAATAATTCAAATATTGATTTGCTTGTAGGTGCGGAAATTCAATGCGGAAACACTAAACATAGGACAAATAGAGTGGTAAAGGCTGATGGAGGATGTTCTCAGTTTGGGGGGTTGTTTGCCGGTGGAAGTGTTACATCTTATAGAATTGCGTTTGTAGAGCGGCCATAAACCGCTCTACTTTTATTGTTGGGACATGCGTTTGAGGAGGTTGTAGCCGGAGTGGATGCCGAGTTGG
>CAZLMV010000220.1:0-3035 GCA_964560625.1 uncultured Bacteroides sp.
ATGGCAATGATTATCGGTTTGAGTTCGGGGTTAGAAGAAGTCATAAAGATTGGTCGTAAGGTTCAACATAAAAGTGGCAGCCGAGCGGTGGGGCTGAGCAAAAGCCACGCCTACGCCGATGGCTTTGACGCGAAAACCGGCGCCCACGGAGAAGCCGCTGAGGAAATTGCGCTGATACGTAGCCATATCAGTGTGAGTCTTGTAGTTATATCCTAAATCGACGTAGAAACGGTCGTTGGGCTTCCATTCCAAGCCGAAGACGAGGTGGCGAAACAGATTGCTTGCGAAGCCATCTTTTTTCACTGGGTCGTTGGTTCCGTCGCCGTGGTCCCAGTAAGGGAGATGCCATTTTGTGAGGTTCCAGGCGGTGATGCTCAGGTTGATGGGCGATGTGCCGAGACCCTTGCTCCAACCGATGCGCACGTCAAGGGGCAGGCGGTCGGCGCGGTCATTAAACTTCTTGACCTGGCCGCCGAGGTTGCTGATGGTGAATGAAAGCGACGAGTCATGTTCTTCGTCAAACCAGTTGACGCCGAGGTCCGTAGCGATGGCGAGCGCGGAATAGCTATGATAGGCGCTGTAAAGGAACTTTATGGCGAAACCGCCGCGCCAATTGCGGCCCAAGTTATGGGAGTAAATGCCGCTGAAAGCCACGTCGGAGGGGGAAAAAGTGCCCACGATGGTGCCGTCGGGCAACGCCTCCTTGATCGAGCCATAGCCGAAATAGTGAAGGCCGACGCCCCAGGCGCCGTTTTGGCCGGCCGCGCCGATATATTTGGCATTGGCAAAGTTGGAGGCGCCGACATAGCGCATATAGCCCAACCCGATGCCGCGGCTCATTTCCGGGCCGGCAAGCGCGGGGTTTTGGTCCGTGGCCATGACGTCGTCGGGGTCCACTAAGGAGATGTTGACTCCGCCGAGGCCGTAGATTTTAGCTGACCCGCTGATGTCCAAATAATTATAAGCCGTAGAGCCGCCGGTTTGAGCCGCGGCGGGCGCAAACCGACAGGCCAACGCGGCCATAATCGTTATTAAGCATTTACACTTCACGCATAATTAACGCACCCTCGGCCCAAATTATTGCACGCCTCAACGATATATTTTACGATTCCCCTGAAAATTTTAGGGAGAGAGGGAGGGGGTTAGGCGGATTGGGCGGTGTCGCGGGCCTCTTTGCGGCGGATGCGGATGGTGAGCCAGCGGCTGTACATGAACCAGAGGATTACGTCGGCCAAGAGGAGGAAGGCGGAGTTGACATAGGGCGAGAGGGCCACGTTGATGCCTACGTAGATCACCGAGATTAGCAGGATATTGACCATGGCGCGGGGGGTGGACATGCCCAAAGCGAGGAGCTTGTGGTGGATGTGCGTGCGGTCCGGCTTGAAGGGGTTTACGCCGTTGCGGATGCGGTTGAAGAACACACGGACCACGTCAAGGCAGGGCACCAACATCGGGGCGAAGGCCACGATAATGGGGTTGGCGTTGATGAAGTCGAAATCATGCTTGCGGGCAATGATGATTGACAGATAGGTCAAGATGAAGCCGATGCAGAGGGCGCCGGTGTCGCCCATGAAGATTTTTTTGCGCTTCTTGGTGCTACCGAACACGTTATAGTAGAAGAACTGCATCAGTGCGGCCAAAGTGGCGAAGGCCACCATGGCGTTATAGATGTCGCCGCTCAGGGCGAAGGTGAAGCCATAACAGATCAGGGCCACGGAGCTCAGACCGCTGGCCAGGCCGTCGATGCCGTCAATGAGGTTGATGGCGTTGACGAAGAAGACGCAGACAAGGATGGTCAGCATGCAGCCGCAAAGGTCGGGCCACTGCTCCACTCCGCAGAAGCCATGGAGATTGTTAATCCACACTCCGCCAAGGACTAAGAAGCAGGCCACGAGGATTTGGACGATGAACTTGGCGCGATAGAGCACCCCGATAAGGTCGTCGGCCACCCCGACGAGATAGAGCATCATCAGGCCGCAGACGCCAAAGGAGAGGGCGCGCTTTTGGGCGAGCTCCATCTCGGGCATGAAGTCTGTGGTTTGCGGCAGCAAGGAGAGACCCACGACGAAGGCGAAGGAGAAAATTATGGCGGGGACGAACGCAATGCCTCCGAGGCGCGGAACTCGCCCCTGGTGGATTTTGCGTTCATTAGTTTCGTCAAAAAGGTTCTTGCGGAAAGCAATGAGCAATATTTTGGGAATGATGAGGCCGGTAATAAAAAGACTGATCAAGAACACCGTAGCGTTCACGACAATCATGGTTATGTGTGTGACCGGTAAATTATTCATAAGGTATGTGATGGGGCAAATGTGAGATTTTCCGCAAATTTAACCATTATTTTCCAATGTGGCAAACTTTTTGGGGGGTAATTTACGTCTTTTAACTTCGTTGGGCCATATGTTGGCCCAATGGTTCCGTAACTTTGCAGCGTAAAAACTAAGAAGTTAAACCGAAAAAAACGAGATAAAAACTATGTACTCCTCAACTGACTCCATCTTCGTGACCGTCTACCACATGGGCCTGCGCCTGCTTCAGTTTCGCATCTCCGGCATAAATTGTCAGGCCGACCTAATGGCCGACCTGAAAAATAAACTTGCGGGTTACGCCGGGAAGCTCCTGACCATCGAGACGCGCAACGCCACTCAGGGTTGGAGCCGCAAGGCGCCGGTATTATTTGCGGCGTGATTTTGACTTTCCGTGGCCGTGGCCATGGTCACGCTTGCGGGGCTTGGCGTTAGGATTCTCCAGGCCGTTGCCTTTATCGCTAATGGGGACAAAGTCAAGCTGGCGGCGCTGAATGTCGGCGCGAGCCACGCGGACAACCACTTCATCGCCAAGGCGATAGACCGTGCCGGTGCGCTCGCCCACGAGGCGATAGTTGCGCTCATCCAAGTTATAATAATCATTGGCCAAGTCGCGCACGGGGATCAGGCCCTCACACATGTTTTCGGTCAATTCGACGTAGAGGCCCCATTCGGTGACGCCGGTGATGACGCCGGCATATTCTTCGCCGATGCGGGTGCTCATGTATTCCA
>CAZLMV010000221.1:0-3019 GCA_964560625.1 uncultured Bacteroides sp.
TTAGAGTTGCTTCAGACGAGGTGGAAAACTTCCGCCGGGACATTCAAATTGACGCCGATTCAACGTTTTTGGATCTGCGCAATGCCATTTATGATAGTGTCAACTACGACAAGAATCAGATGTGTTCCTTCTTCATTTGCGACGACAATTGGGGCAAGGAGCGCGAAATCACCCTCGAAGACATGGGCCTTGACGCCTCAGAGGATGCCTACCTGATGGAGGAAACGATCCTTTCAGACGAAATCGAGGACGAGGGCGCACGCCTGATGTTGACGTTCGATTACCTGAACGACCGCTCATTTTACATCGAGCTGAAAAAGTCAGAGACCGGACGCACCCTCTCCGAGCCGCTCTGCACCAGCTCGATGGGCACCGCACCCGCTCAGGAATCAGAGCTCGAAATCTTTGAGGCCAAGCCCGAAGTCAAAAACGCCAAAGCCATTGAGGAATTCGACGAAGAATTCTACGGCTCAAACGCTTACAACGACGACGAATACACCGCCGGAGGATTCGAAGAAATGAATTTTGAGGAGTAAGCGTTCGCCTTACTCCTCCGGGCATCAGTCGCGACGGAAAATGTCGCGAGTGTAGACTTTCTCCTTGACGTCGTCAAGCACCGGGTCATAGCGATTGGCCAAGATTGACTTGCTGAGTTCCTTGAACTTAGCCAAGTCATTGACCACCTTGGAGCCGAAGAAGGTTGACCCGTCAGACAGTGTCGGCTCGTAGATAATCACCTGGGCGCCTTTAGCCTTGATGCGCTTCATGACGCCTTGGATCGACGACTGGCGGAAATTGTCGGAGTTGGACTTCATCGTCAGGCGGAACACGCCGATCACCACCGGCTCTTCGGGCGCCGTGCCGTAAGTATTGGCCGAGGTATAGTCATAGTACCCGGCCATTTTAAGTACCTGATCAGCAATGAAATCCTTGCGCGTGCGATTGCTCTCCACGATGGCCGTCATCATGTTTTGCGGCACCTCGGCATAGTTGGCTAAAAGCTGCTTGGTGTCCTTGGGGAGGCAATAGCCGCCATAGCCGAAGGAGGGGTTATTATAATGCGTGCCGATACGAGGATCCAAACCCACCCCGCGGATGATGGCCTGCGAATCCAAGCCCTTGAGTTCGGCGTAGGTGTCGAGTTCGTTGAAATAGCTCACTCGCAGTGCTAAGTAAGTGTTAGCAAAGAGTTTAACGGCCTCGGCCTCCTTCATGCCCATGTAGAGCGTGTCAATGTCAGGCTTCAGGGCACCCTGCTGCAGGAGTCCGGCAAAGACCTCCGCCTGCCTCCGAATCTCCTCTACGTCGGTAAGAGTAAGAATCGCCTCATTTTCAGCCTGATAGGCATTCCCGGGGATAATTTTCGGCACTCCGGCAATGATGCGACTCGGATAGAGATTATCATAAAGCGCCTTGCTCTCCCTTAAAAACTCAGGGAAAAAGAGCAAGTTCAACTGCGAAGCCCCTTGCTTTGCATATTTCAGATAGAGCGAGCGACAATAGCCCACGGGAATTGTCGACTTAATGACCATCACGGCCGAGGGATTGACGCTCAGGGCCAAGTCAATGACGTCCTCAATGTTGTGAGTGTCAAAGCAATTGGTCTGCGGGTCATAGTTCGTCGGGGCGGCAATGACGATGAAGTCGGCCTGGCGGTAAGCGTCGGCGCCGTCAAGCGTCGCCGTGAGGTCAAGATGCTCCTCGGCGAAGTATTTTTCAATGTATTCGTCCTGAATCGGGGAGATGCGCCGGTTGATTTTCTCAACCTTCTCCTCGATGACGTCGACGGCCAATACGCGATTATGGCGCGCAAGAAGCGTCGCAATACTCAGGCCGACATATCCCGTGCCGGCAACGGCGATGGTAAATTTCTTCATAACTAATGCAAAGTTAGCATTTTTTTCGGAAAAACTCAAAATTTTGCGTAACTTTGCACCCATGGAACTGCCAAATGACCCTTTTATGCTTTATAGCGCCATAAATATGAAGCTGCGCGATGAATATCCGTCGCTCGAGGCGCTCTGCTCTGACCTCAATATCTCCGAATCAGAACTCACCGAGCGCCTCGCCGCCGCCGGATTTACTTACCTCCCCGAAGCCAACCAATTCCGCTAAAGTCTCTCTAATTCGGATTGCGCTGCGGAGCCGCCATTGTAGGCCGATTTGCGGGGATTGAGATTGTAAATGACGCTGAGTGTCAGCCCGCGCATGTCGTAGCTCTGACGCTTGTCGACGATCACGCCATAGGTGTGCATCGTCCAGTCGCTGTTGAGCGTATTGAAGATGTCCATGGCCGCAAGTTTGATAGTTAAAGCATTGTTTAGCAAGGATTTGCCTACGGAAGCATCCATGGTAAACCAAGTTGCGCCAAAGCGGTTAGTGTGCATATCGCCTCGGGAGCGGCCACCAAAATTCGCCGTGATGGTCCATCCCTTAGGCAAGGCAAAAGTATTGTCAAAATAGTAGGAAAAGATTGGTTTATTGTGAGTTACGCCATCAAATGTAAGCCATTGGCGAAAGACTCCCGCAGTTACGTTTGGAGTCCAGCAGCCCACCGGTTGACTCCAAACCAAATAGCAACTCAGGGCGGAAACGTTGATGTTCACCGGATGCATCAGCAGCTGAAGGACAGGGCCCGCAAACGGTTGTTTTACATAGGCATACGTGTCAATCGAGCGAGTAAAATTCGCCTGAAACATAAATCCGCGCCAAAGTCCAAAGAGTTGGACATCGTGCATCCGTTCGTCGCGCAGCGCGGGATTCCCACCCTCAATTTCGTGGCGGCCAACATAATTGAGCGCGCCGGTAAGTTGCGAATACGGAGGTTTGACGGTCGCCAATTTGTAAGCGAGGCTGATTTTCGCCTGGTCATTAAAGGTATAACCGAGGGAAAGGTCGGGCGTGAGTAGATGGTCGCGACGGCTCACATCCTTGTCTTCGACGCCATTTACGCGAAAATCATAGTCAACAAACTCATATCGGGCGCCAACGGAGAGGGAAAATTTGCCGAAATTGCGAG
>CAZLMV010000222.1:0-3005 GCA_964560625.1 uncultured Bacteroides sp.
GTGCGCGACATGGTGCGCGTGCATCAGCTGCTCGCCCGGGAGCTCGGAATCGACCTGGTTAAGTTGCTCATTGGCTCATCATTAGGTGGCTTCCAATGCATGGAATGGGCTCTCATGGAGCCTGATTTTGCGGAGAAAGTGGCACTGATTGCCACCACTCCCGTCTCCAAGCCGTGGGCTGTGGCCTTCAACGAGAGTCAGCGCATGGCCATTGAGGCCGACCCGACCTATGGAGAAGACCGCGAGGACGCCGGCGCAAATGGTTTGGCTTGTGCCCGCTCAATTGCCTTGCTGAGCTATCGCGGACGCCAAGCTTACGACCTTACACAGGCCGACAATGGCGCCGAAACAGACCCTGAAAACCCCTTCAAGCGGCGCGTGCAGACCTATCAGCAACACCAGGGCAACAAGCTGAAAAATCGCTTTAATGCATATAGTTATTACCGACTTAGCCGCGCCGTGGATGCTCACGACATTGCGCGGGGTAGGGGGCCGATGGACGAAGTTCTGCGGGGATTCAAGCCGCAGACGGCGGTGATTGCCATTACTTCTGACATCCTGTTCCCGCCGGAGGACCATCAGGCCTTTGTGGAGAATATTCCCGACGTGGAGTATCACCTCATTGACTCCAACTTCGGCCACGACGGCTTCCTGATTGAATATAAGAAACTTACAGAGATTATCACGAAATTTATTGCAAAATGAACGGTCGCAAGAAACTGATTATCGGTCTCTTCGGGTTCGGCACGGTTGGCCGCGCCCTCCACAGTCTGCTTGAAACGACGCGCCCCGACGGCGTGAAAATCAAGCGCATATGCGTCAAAGACATCACCAAAGACAGGGGCATCGACGCGGAGTTCACCAATAATCCCGACGAGATTTTCAATGACCCGGAAATTAACATGATCGTTGAGCTCATTGACGATGCTGCAGCGTCATATAATATAATCACGCGCGCGTTGCGCGAGGGAAAGGCGGCCGTCAGCGGCAATAAGAAGATGCTCGCGGTTCATTTGCCGGAACTCATTGAGCTGCAGAAGCAGACCGGAGCCACGTTGCTTTATGATGCGTCGGCTTGCGGTTCGATCCCCGTGATCAGGAATCTTGAGGAGTATTATGACAATGAGCTGCTAATCAGCGTGAAAGGTATCCTCAACGGCTCGTCAAACTATATCCTGACCAAGGTTTTCAATCATGGAATGACTTATGCCGACGCGCTCAAGGAGGCGCAGGAAGCCGGTTTTGCCGAGAGCGACCCGAGCCTCGACGTGGATGGCTGGGACTCGCTTTCCAAGCTGATAATCATCACCGTTCACGCGTTTGGCACCTATATTCACCCCGATGATATTTTCACCTTCGGCATCTCCCACATGAGCCAGGGCGACATCAATTTTGCCCGCGAAAAGAATCGTCGCATCAAGTTGGTGGGCCACGTTGAAAAGCTCACCGACGGCCGACTGATTGCCTGCGTTATCCCTCAGCTGCTTTCCGATAATAAGTACATTTACAGCGTTGACGACGAATTTAACGGCGTGGTCATCAAGGGGTTATATTACGACAAACAATTCATGTTCGGACGCGGCGCGGGCGGCTTCCCCACGGGTTCTGCCATTCTGAGCGACATTACGGCCTCGCAGTATGACTACAAGTATGAGTACAAAAAGCGTCTGACTCACCCCAATGACCTGCCGCAATTTACTAACGACGTGCATTTTAGGGTGTATTATCGCTATAAGTCGGCCGAGGACCTGAATCTGATTAATTTTGACAGCGTCAGCGAGAAATACAGCTCCGAGGGCTATAACTACGTCGTCGGCGTGACTTCCTTGGAGTCGCTTCATCAAGCTGCGCCCAAATTGCGGGAGCGCGATGTCTTCGTGGCCGCCTATCCGCCTGATTAAAAAACACATATTTTATACCATGGAACACATTACTGACCTTTTCACTTCTCTCCTTCAAGAGTTTAGGATCATCGAAGTGGCAAACCGGGAATTTCAACGCATGCTTGACGAAGACGCTGAGCTCAAGGCGGAATATGCCGAATGGTGTGAGGCCTCGGGCCACTCTGAGCGCGATGGATTCAACGAATTTGCCGAAGAATATATTGAAAATCAAAATTCCATTTGGGATTCACTGACTGATTATGACGATTAGATTTCCTGCCGAATGGGAGCAACATGGGGCCGTGATGCTCGCGTGGCCTCACTCGGCTACTGACTGGGACTATATGCTCGAGGACGTTCAGGCGTGTTATCGGGCAATTATCGCGGCCATTGTTGCGGCCGGCGAGGAGGTCATTTTGATTGGCCCCGAGGCCGAATTGGCCGCCGAGGAGATGCCCGAAGGCGTCTATAAAGTATATTTAGAGACGAACGATACGTGGATTCGCGATTACGGGCCCCTGACCTTGGCCGGTGACGAAGGGTTTCAGCTCCTTGACTTCCGCTTTAATGGATGGGGACTGAAATTTGCCGCCAATTTTGATAATCAGGTTAACCGAAAATTGGGCGAGCGGAAAGTTTTTGCCCGGATGCCGCTTTCGTGCAAGGACTTGGTCTTTGAGGGCGGCTCAATTGAATCTGACGGCCGCGGCACGCTGCTCACCACCGAATATTGCCTCATGGCGCCGAATCGCAATGAGCCGATGACTCGCGCAGAGATCGAGGCGGCGATTTTGGAGCGCCTTTGCGGGCGTAAGTTGCTGTGGATCACTCACGGCGGACTTTCCGGCGACGATACCGACGGGCATGTCGACACGCTCTGTCGCCTTGCTCCCGGGAATTCCCTGGTATATGTCGGCTGTCAGAATCCGGAGGATGAACATTATGAGTCATTGCAGGCCATGGCGACCGAGCTCCGCGAGTTCACCAACGCCGACGGCGAGCCTTTTAACCTCATTGAGCTGCCGCTCCCTGAGCCGATGTTTAATGAAGACGGACTCCGTTTGCCCGCCACTTATGCCAATTATTTGGTCTTGGAGAAGGCGGTTTTGCTGCCGGTTTATG
>CAZLMV010000223.1:0-2997 GCA_964560625.1 uncultured Bacteroides sp.
TCAAAGGAGTTGATGCGGTTATAAGTGGCGCCCCACGCAAAATAGGGCATGATGGAGGAATTCAGCTTCATGGCGCCGGCATAGCCGAAGTTATTGCAGGCGGCAGAGGTGGCGGAATGTTTCTGGGCGCGGGAGCCGGTGTTGTCCATCGTGGAGTTATGGATATCTATGTCGAGCGTGGCGCCGAATTCGCTGCTGCGATACACGCCGAGGCCGGCAGGGTTCTGATTGAGCGTGGAGAGGTCAGCGCCGAGAGCACCGAAGGCACCGCCCATGGAGACGTAGCGCGCCGTGCCGCGGAGCTGCGATTCGGAAGCGGTAAAAGCGTCCATGGCGCTCTGGGCGCTGAGGCCCAGAGCAGAGCAGACGCTGAATGCTATTAATAGAGTCTTTTTCATCGGGTTGGATGGAGTCAAATTTGTAATAGTGGAAACGGGGTGAAAGAGAGGGGATTAATGGCGACCACCACGTCCGCCGCCACCGCCTGAGGAGCGTCCGCCGCCGCTATAGCTGCCGCCGGAGGAGCGACCGCCGCCATAGCTGGAGGAGCCGGAGCCATAGCTGGAGCGAGAAGAAGAGGAGGATGAGGAGCCATAGCTGGAGCGGGAAGAGGACGAAGAAGAGGATGAGCGGGAAGTAGAGGTACGGCCGGAGGAAGAGGAGGATGAGCCGGAGTTATAGGTGCGTCCGGAGGTTCGATTTGTGGAGGTAGAGGAGGCCGTGCCGCGATTAGTGGCGGTAGAGGTTGCCGAGCCGCGATTAGCGGAGGTGGAGCTTGAGCCGCGCAGGGTGGTGCCGGCGGTTGAGGCCTGACCGGGGCGAGTGGCGGAGGCGGGATCATAGCCGCCGCGAGCGGAAGTGGAGCGAGAGCCGCGACCGGTGGAGGAAGTGGTTGAGGCAGTGGCCGTTCCGTTAGAGGGGCGTGCGCCGGAGCCTAAAGAGCCGGAGGCTTGGGGAGTGCGACCTCCGCGGGCGGAGTTATTGCGGCTGAGAGTACCGTTCTGAGTGGGGCGCTGGGGGTTGCGATTACCGGCAACAGTGCCGTAGCCGGGACGAGCTGAGGGACGCGAAGCGCCGCCGCCGGCAGGACGGGGAGGATTCCAGCCCCAGTTATGCCCGGGATAGTTGGGGTGATGGTGGCCGCCGCCCCATCCGGGGTGGTTCCATCCCCAGCCGGGAGTCCATCCCCAGCCGTAAGAGGGGTAATTCCATCCCCAACCCCAGGACCAACCCCAGGAGAAGGAGGGACCGCCCCAACCCCAGCTCCATGACCAGGAGGGACCGTAGCCCCAGGCGTAATTCCATGAGTACCAGGGATTATAATAGGCGGGACGCCAGGCCCAGCTCCATGCCGAGCTGTAATAATAGGGGTTCCAGAAGCCATCCCAGGGGTCGGGATTGTCCACGTAGATGTTGATCGTGGTGGGCGCGGTGCAGTTGACGTCAGCGAGCTCGTCGTTGGCGTTGGTGTAGTAGTAAATCAGGTCTTCGTCGTCAGAACTGTTGACGATGTCTTGATTATAGAAGCGCTCAATTCGGCGGGTATACTCGAAGTTATCGCCAAGATCATCAACGGTTTGATTCTGAACGGGCTTGTAGGAGCCTCGGCGATTGTATTCGTCGACGTCGCGGTCAACTTTGATGGTTGCTACGTGTTGAGCCGTTTGCCGGGAGGGAGTGGCAACGGTGGTGGTGACGGTCTGTGTCTTTTTGGCTTTAGCTTTCGATTCATCGAAGTAGATGTCATCGTCGTAATAGCCTTGGGCCATAACACTGACGGGAAGCAACGCAAGGGTTGCAGAGGCGAGAGCGAGCCTCCATTTCATAGAAACATTCATTTTGTCTTGGCCTTTCATAAATAAAAATTGGGTAATTTTGTTTAGTAATTAGACCTCAGGGCGGGCCGTAGGTTTAATTATGCGACAAAATTACACAATTTTTCTGAATTTCCAATCATTTTGACGGAAAAAAGTTTATTTTTTCTCTTAAATAAGGTGATTATAAGTTTTATAAGATTTATAAGTCTTATAAGATTTATAACCACCTTATGACCTTCTTATTCCTTATTGACAGTGGGCTTGAGGTCGTAGGCACCCATGGCGATTGAGAAGCCCCAATAGATGAATGCTAACGAGGTCAGGAAGCTGACGTTGAGCATGTTCTGCAGATAGCCGGCTTCAAGGAAGAAGAAGCTGATCAGCAGCAGGAGCAGGCCATTGATGAGCTGAACCCACCAGTAGCGGCGGCTGCGATCCTGAATGGCTGCGGTCAATGCGCCGAAGCCCCAGAAAATGAACACGATAGCAATGAAATAGGGGAACACGGCCTCAGCCAACGTGACGCTGCGCACGAGCATGAAACCGATAAACGTGTCAATCACACCGCCGGTGAGCCACCAACCCCAACCGCGGGGACGATTAGCCGACGCTGAGACAACGATCTGAACCATACCGGCCAAGATAAGCATCCAGCCAAACAGCACGGAAGCCACCGCATAACCGATAGAGGGGAAGAACCAATAGGCGAATCCGGCAATCACCATAAGAATGCCGATTACTAAAGCGAGCCACCAGAGCTTCGATGAGCCCCAGAATGTTTTTGTGTCATTCATAGTTTGTAAGAATTTAATAGTTAAACGTTTTTGTTTTGTTGTTTGCAATATTAACAAATAAGGGCGTAATTTGGTTTATCCGAAAATTTTTCGTAACTTTGCACACGTATACACTCATAAAATTCACAGCTAATGAGCCAACAGAAAGTCCTTTTCGTCTCCCAGGAGATTTTGCCTTACCTGCCTTCGACGCCCCTGTCGGAGTATTGTAACCGGTTGCCGCGCGCCATTCAGGAAAGCGGCTATGAGGTGCGATTGTTCTCGCCCAAGTACGGCAATATCAATGAGCGACGCAATCAGCTTCACGAGGTGATTCGCCTGTCGGGGCTGAACATCATCATTGACGATACGGACCATCCGCTGGTCATCAAAGTGGCCACGATTCA
>CAZLMV010000224.1:0-2976 GCA_964560625.1 uncultured Bacteroides sp.
ATGGGCTCACACATTTCCGGCATCTTGGACAAGATTGAGTCGCTGACGGCTGCCGACCTCGAAGACTTGGCCAGCAAGGAGGGCGTGAACGTCGGCCTGAATCAGATTCCCGACATCATGCTCGACAACACGGACCGCAACCGCACGTCGCCATTTGCCTTCACGGGCAATCGCTTTGAATTCCGTGCCGTAGGTTCCAGCGCCAACTGCGCCAGCGCCATGATTGCGCTGAATGCCGCCGTGGCCGATCGCCTGAATAAGTTTGCCGACGCCGTAGAGGGCCGCATGGCCAAGGGCGAGACGGTCAAGCAGGCCCTTCTTGCCGAAATCAAGGATCTGATCACCTCCCATAAGGCTATCATCTTCAATGGCAACGGATATTCCGACGAATGGAAGGCCGAGGCTGAGGCCCGCGGATTGGACTGCGAAACCTCTGCGCCGAAGATTTTTGACGCTTATCTGCGCCCCGAATCGGTCAAGATGTTTGCCGACACCGGCGTCTTTAATAAGGTCGAACTCGAGGCCCGCAACGAGGTGAAGTGGGAGATGTACACGAAGAAAATCCAGATTGAGGCCCGCGTGCTCGGCGATTTGGCCATCAACCATGTCATCCCCGTGGCAACGCGCTATCAGTCAGTGCTCCTTGACAATCTCTACAAAATCAAGAACCTTTTCCCGCCGGAGAAGAGCGAGAAGATCTCCGCGCAAGACATGGCCGCCATTGAGCGCATTTCCGACCATATCGCCATTATCCGCGCCGAGGTGGCCGAGATGGTTGAGGCCCGCAAGAAGGCCAATCGCATTGAAAATGAGCGCGAAAAGGCCTTGGCTTACCACGACAACGTGTTGCCCCACATGGAGACGATTCGCTACAACATCGACAAGCTCGAGCTTGACGTGGACGACGAAATGTGGCCGCTTCCCAAGTATCGCGAACTCCTCTTTATTCGCTAAGGACTGATGGAACAGTTGAAACATGAGTGTGGGGTGGCGATGATTCGCCTCCTCAAACCGCTCAGTTACTATAAGGAAAAATATGGCACCGCCCAATGGGGCCTCGATAAGCTCTATCTGCTTATGGAGAAGCAACATAACCGCGGTCAGGAGGCCGCCGGCATTGGTGTGGTCGACCTGCTGTCGCCGCCCGGGCGGGAGTATATTTTCCGCGAAAGGGCCGAGGGCTCTGACGCTATTTCAGTGATTTTCAGCAAGGTGCGCCGCGACATTTACGAGGCGGAGCGCACCGGCGAGCCCCTTCCCTTCCTCGGTAACATCTATATGGGCCATCTGCGCTACTCCACCACGGGCAAGAGCGGACTGAGCTACGTGCACCCCTTCCTGCGCCGAAATAACTGGAAATCAAGGAATTTGCTCCTTTGCGGCAACTTCAATCTGACCAACGTCAGCGAGGTTTTCGAGTCCATCGTGGCCACGGGGCAGCATCCCCGCTTTTATGCCGACACGGCGGTGCTCCTCGAGCAGTTAGGCCATGAACTTGATGAGGAAAATCAACGCCTATATCGCTCATTCAGAGAGAAATACGACGAGCCGCAGCTGAGCCGAGAGATTGAAAACGGCTTGGATATTCCGCGGATTCTGCGCAAGGCGGCTCCGACATGGGATGGCGGCTTCGTCATCTGCGGGGCCACGGGCTCGGGCGACATGTTTGTGCTTCGCGACAATAAGGGCATCCGCCCGGCGTTCTATTATGCTGACGATGAGGTAGTTGTCGTGGCCTCGGAGCGTCCGGTGATTCAGACGGTGTTTAATGTTCGTCGCGCTCAGGTCTCCGAGCTTCTGCCCGGCGAGGCGTTGGTGGTTACCAACGACCTGAAATTCAGCGTTGAGCGCGTTCTTCCAGAGGCTGAGCCGCAGAAATGCTCCTTTGAGCGGATTTATTTTTCGCGCGGCTCGGATGCAGATATCTATCAGGAACGCAAGGCTTTAGGGCGCAACTTGGCTCCGCAGATTCTCAAGGCCGTGAGCGGCGATTTCGCTCATTCGGTGTTCTCGTTCATTCCTAACACGGCTGAGGTGGCCTTCATCGGCATGTGTGAGGGCTTGGAGCAGGAGCTCGATCGCCGCAAAGCAGAGGAGATTCTTGACGCTAAGGAGCTGACTCCCGCGAAGTTACAGGAAATTATGGCCCGCAAGCTGCGCATCGAAAAGGTGGCAATTAAGGACATCAAATTGCGCACGTTTATTGCCGAGGGCGCGAGCCGCGACGAATTGGCGGCGCACGTTTATGACGTGACTTATGGCATTGTGGAGAACGGGATTGATAACCTCGTGGTGATCGACGACTCCATCGTGCGCGGCACCACATTGCGGCGCTCCATCATTAATATGCTCAACCGTCTGCACCCGGCTAAGATCGTGATTGTCAGCTCGTCGCCGCAGGTGCGCTATCCCGATTGCTATGGCATCGACATGAGCCGCATGAGCGAATTTATCGCCTTCCGCGCGGCCATGGAGCTGCTCCATGAGCGGGGGATGCAGTCGGTGATCGACGAGACGCTGTCGCGTTGCTTGGCTAAGCCTGATGAGGAAAACTGGGTGAAGACGATTTATGCGCCGTTTACCGACGAGGAGATCTCCGCCAAGATTGCGCAGATGCTCACGCCGCCTGACGTTCATTGCCCCGTAGAGATTATCTATCAGACACTTGAGGGGCTGCGGCAGGCTGTGCCGAACCACACGGGCGACTGGTATTTCTCAGGCGATTACCCCACCAAAGGAGGCATTCGCTTGGTCAATCGCGCCTTTGTGAATTATTGCACCGGAAGGCTCTCGGCCCGCTGATTAGTGGGCGTCGAGCCAGTTTTGCGCCACTCCGGCCGACACGGTCAAGGCCACTTTGCCGGAGTAGGCGCCTTGCATTTCGCGCTCCACGATTTCTTGCAGCGCGGGCAATTCGTCGGGCAACACGTTGAAAATCAGTTCGTCATGCACCTGCATAATCATCGTGGACTTCAT
>CAZLMV010000225.1:0-2874 GCA_964560625.1 uncultured Bacteroides sp.
AGCGACATTCTCCGCGCCCAAGGCAATGATTTTGAGGCGAATGAATACCTCAAAGTGCTCCGCGAAAACTATCCCGGCACCGACGCCGACATCTTCCAAATGATTGACAAACGCCTATCCAAATGAAGCGATATATCCTCCCCGTCATGATTGCCGCCGCGGCCGCCTCAGCCCCGGCTCAGAATCTCAACACGGAAATCACCGTCACCCACCAGATTGTCCCCGAGGAGCAAGCAGCCACGCGCCTGCGCCTGCTCCCGCAGGTTTCCCTCCCCGCCGTCAGTCAGGGCCGTCTCCCCATGTCGGCCTCCACTAACTGGGCCGAGCTCTCGCCGCAGATTCTCACCCTCGAGCCCGCGCCCTGGGGATGCTTCCTGCCCCGCTCTACTCAGAAGGGGTATGCCGCCTTGGCTTACGGGCCGACATGGAATTTGGGCGCCTCGGCCGGGATTCGCGCCGTGGACCGCGACAGCCTCCAGGTCGACGCCTTCATGCAGTTCGACGGCTATGCTTACCGCACCAAATATCCTGACAACTTCTTTGGCGACAACCGAAAAGTGAGCCTCCGACGCAACACCGCCCTCCTCGGCGGCCGCTCAACCTGGATCACCTCTGCCGGCACCCTCTCCGCCCTCCTTTCCTACGAGTTCTCCAATTATAATATGCCCTTCCCGGTCGGCGCCTCCAAGGTCAACGCCAATTTAGGCAACCTGAACGTGGGTTGGAACGGCAAAATCAGCAAGGTCGACTATCGCGCTGCGGTTGACTATACGCTCTTGGCTTTCGGTTATCCCGACCAGCCGACTCACAACATCGGCAACATCGAACTCGGCGCCAACTGGCACGCCTCCACTTATAGCCTCTGGGCTCTGACCCTGCGCGAACAGCTGATGCGCTCCACCTCCGGCCAAGCCAAGGGAATCACCCACGTTGAACCCGCTTATCAGCTGTCAACCAAGCCTTTCACGGCCCGCATTGCCGCCGGAATCGACATCAAGACGGGCAATGTCGGCGGCAAAAGCTTCTTCATCGTGCCGAAGGTGGACGTCTGCTGGCGCCCCTCGGCTCATTTCAACATCTGGGCCAAGACCGACGGCCGCATGGAGGCCAATTCGCGCGCCCAACTATATGATATTCAGCCGTATCTCCACACAAACTATGAGGCCGGATTCTCCCGCATATTCACGGCCGACGCCGGGCTGACCCTCGGACCCTGGGCCGGTGCCTCGATCGGATTTTTCGGCGGATATGCCTGGACTTGGGATTGGCTCATCCCCGAAGACGGTTTCGGCGCGATGCACGGCGTAGACATGAACGGCGCCCACTTCGGCGGCGACCTCAACTATGACTTCCGCCAATATCTCAGCCTCAAAGTCCGCGCCGAAGTGGCCCAAAACCCTAAGGGCGACTACTCGAAAGGCTATGCCCTCTGGGGCGATCACGCCAAATTTAACCTCTTTGCCTCGGCCACGGTGCGCCCCATCTCCCCGCTGAGCATTAATCTCAGCTATCAGTTCCGCCCGTCGCGCAACAAGGTCTCCACCATGATGCCCTCCGGCTATCAAAACCTTATGACCATCTCCAAACTCAACGCCTCCGTGAGCTATCAGCTCAACCATTCATGGACCGTGTTTGTTAATGGAGAAAACCTCCTCAATCGCCAATGGTATCTCGGCCCGGCCATCCCCTCGCAGGGCATCGTCGGCATGTTAGGTGCCGAATATAAATTTTAACACCTTAATTACCTGAAACATATGGAAGTAATTGACTTTGCTAAGCAAGACTCGCTCGTCAGCCAATACATGATGGAGCTCCGCAACGTGGACATTCAGCACGACATGCTCCGCTTCCGCCGCAACCTTGAGCGCATCGGCGAAATCATGGCCTTTGAAATCTCCCGCACCCTCGACTATAAGACCGAAACCATCCAAACGCCCTTAGCGCCCTGCCAATGTCGCGTAATCGGCTCCGACGTGGTCCTCGCCACGATTTTCCGCGCCGGACTCCCCTTCCATCAGGGCTTTCTCAACTTCTTTGACCACGCCGAAAACGCCTTCGTCAGCGCCTACCGCAAATACAAAGAAAAGGAAAACTTCGACGTCTTCATCGAATACATCGCCTCGCCTGACCTCAACGGCAAGACCCTGATCCTCGTTGACCCGATGCTCGCCACCGGTGCCTCCATGGAGCTCAGCTATCGAGCCCTGCTGACCAAGGGCACCCCGGCGCGCATCCACGTCTGCTCCGTCATCGCCTCCGAGGCCGCCGTTGATTATGTCAAGTCGACCTTCCCCGCCGACAAAACCACCCTCTGGATCGGCGCCGTAGACCCCGAAATCAACTCCCACTCCTACATCGTGCCCGGCCTTGGCGACGCCGGCGACCTTGCCTTCGGCACCAAATTATGATCCTCCAAATCTTTTGGCTCCTCCTCGGCTTAGGCTTAATCTTGGTCGGGGCTAATGCCTTGACCGACGGCGCCTCGGCCATTGCCCGGCGCTTCGGCCTGAGCGACCTCGTCGTGGGTCTCACCGTAGTGGCCTTCGGCACCTCCGCGCCCGAACTGGCCATCTCCATCCTCGCCGCCATCGACGGCAGCGCCCCCTTGGCCATAGGCAACGTGGTGGGCAGCAACATCTTTAACATCCTGATGATCATAGGCATTACGGCCTTGGTCCGCCCTATCATCATCCAGCGCTCCGTCATGTCGTTAGAAATCCCCATGGTCATCCTCTCCTCCCTTATCCTCCTGATGCTCGGCAACAGCGGATGGCTCGACGGCACGGGCGTTAACATCGTCTCCCGCCTCAGCGGCCTCTTCCTGCTGATTCTCTTCCTCCTTTTTATGCGCTACACCTTCGCCTCGGCCAAGAA
>CAZLMV010000226.1:0-2871 GCA_964560625.1 uncultured Bacteroides sp.
TAAAGGGTAAGACCGTGGCCATCTCAGGCTTTGGCAACGTGGCCTGGGGTGCTGCTCTGAAGGCCAATGAACTCGGTGCGAAGGTCGTAACTATTTCCGGCCCTGATGGTTATATTTATGATCCTGACGGCGTTTCGGGCGACAAGATTCAGACGATGCTTGACCTCCGTGCAAGCGGCGAAGACATCGTTGAACCCTACATTGAACAATGGCCCAACGCCAAGTTCTTCCCCGGCAAGAAGCCCTGGGAGTAGAAAGTGGACATTGCCCTTCCTTGCGCCACTCAAAACGAACTCGACGGCGACGACGCCAAGCACCTGATTGCCAACGGCGTAAAAATGGTGGCCGAAGTCAGCAACATGGGTTGCACTCCCGAAGCCATTGATGCCTTCCTCGAATCTAAGACCATTTATGCCCCGGGCAAGGCTGTGAATGCCGGCGGCGTGGCCACCTCCGGACTGGAAATGAGCCAGAACGCCATGCATCTGCAATGGAGCGCCGAGGAAGTGGATGAAAAGCTCCACTACATCATGAACTCCATCCATGACCAGTGCGTGACCTACGGCACCGAGGCCGACGGATACATCAACTATATGAAGGGTGCCAACATTGCCGGCTTCATGAAAGTGGCCCGCGCAATGATGGAGCAGGGAGTAATCTGATGATTGACACTCACACTCATTTATATCTTCCGGACTACGGAGAAGACAAGTGCGCGGCCGTTGACCGCGCACTTTCTTCCGGAGTCACGATGATGATCCTCCCCGGAGTGGATGCCGACTCGATTGAGCCGATTCGGGAACTTCACTCACTGCGCCTGGAGGCCACGGCTATGTGTGCCGGTCTGCACCCCACGGAGGTGAAGCCCGAGAATTGGACGGAACATTTCGAAAGAGTCGAGGCCGAGCTGCGGGATCATCCCGGCGAATACGTGGCCATCGGCGAAATGGGACTCGACCTTTACTGGGATCAATCCACGCTGCCAATTCAGTTGCAGGCCGCCGAGGCGCAACTCGATTTGGCGGATAAGTTGAATCTGCCGGCCATTATCCATTGCCGCGAGGCGATGCCTCAGATGCTTGATTTGATGCATGCGCGCGCCGGGCGGTTACCGCAGATGGTTTTCCACTGTTATAGCGGTACAGGCGACGACGTGGACCGTCTGCGCCGACTGCTCCCTGACGTGAAATTCGGAATCGGCGGGGTGGTGACCTTTAAGAAGTCGCAACTCCCTGAGATTCTGCCGCAAATCGGGATAAATCATATCCTCTTGGAGACTGATGCGCCATGGTTAGCGCCCGTGCCGATGCGTGGCAAACAGAATGAGAGCGCCTATGTGCCATATATTGCCGCGAAAGTTGCCTCGGAGCTGAATCTGCCGCTGCAAGAAGTCGACGACATCACCTCCGCCTCCGCCCGCAACTTCTTCCGCCTATGAAAAAAGGCTGCCCGAAGGCAGCCTCTGCTTGGTAAAGTTATGAAAAGATTTGGGGGTTAGTAATTGTCAGATACTTGACGCGCCTTGTCGGCAACTTTCTGAGCGAAGTCTGCACCTTTTTCAAGGGCGGAATCGATAATATTGTGTGCCTTATCCTTGATGGTTGAGGCCGTGCTTGCAGCTTTGTCCTTGATGGTAGAGGCGGTGGCTGCTGCTTTGTCTTTGAAATTGGTGGCAGCTGCTGCGGCCTTATCTTTGAGGGCGGTTGCTTCTTCCTGTGCGGCCACTTCTGCGGCATCGGCACTTACCTGTGCGGCGGTTTCGCTGACTTCAGCTGCTTGCTGAGCGATAGTTTCGTTAATCTTTGACATAAGTGTTTTTCCTTTCTTGAATTTTGATTAAGAGTTATTTTTCAAAAGTTAAACACCCCGAGTCGGCGAAAAGTTCAAAAAAATGTGTCGCAACCGGAAGATTGCGACACACCAACAAATTTATTAACCTAATTCTTATGGAGGATTATTTCAGGAGATTAAGGACCTCTGCGGCGATGTTTTCAACCGTGTAGCCGAATTTTTGGTCGAGGACTTTGAAGGGGGCAGATGCACCGAAGCGTTCCAAGCCATAGACATGCCATTTCTTGGCGCCGAACATCAGCGGATAGAGGCAGCAGGGCAGTCCGGCAGTCAATCCGAAGCGCACACCGCCTTCGGGAAGTACGCTGTTGCGATATTCCTCCGGTTGAAGCATAAACAGGCCGATGGAAGGAATGGAGGCCACGGCGCAATTCACGCCGCTTGCTTTCAGATTTTCAGCCACTTCCACCAAGAGTGACACCTCAGAGCCATTGGCGACGAGGGTTACATCCACGGGCTTTTCCGTCTCGGCGGTCATCACTAAGTAGCCGCCCTGTTTGGCTTGCTGGGCATCGTCAATGCGGCTCTCGCCCTGCGCGGGGATGTCGTGGAGGTCCTGGCGGGAGAGAATCAGTACGGTAGGCGTGTCAGTATTCTTCATTGCCATTTCCCAGGCCACTACGGTCTCAGCCGAGTCGGCCGGACGGAGCACTAAGAGGCTCTTTTTGCCGTTGAGATTGTCCATCTGTTCGAGCAGGCGCATCTGCGCTTCGTGCTCAATGGGCTGGTGAGTGGGGCCGTCTTCGCCCACGCGGAATGCGTCGTGGCTGAACACGTATTTCACCGGTAGGCCCATGAGAGCCGACATGCGGATGGCAGGCTTGATATAGTCGGAGAACACGAAGAAAGTGCCGCAAGCAGCAATCATGCCGCCATGCAAGGCCACGCCATTACAAATGGAGGCCATGGTCAGTTCGGCCACGCCACTCTGCAGGAAACGACCGCCAAAGTCGCCGGCATTCAGTGCGCGGGTCTTTTTCAGGAAGCCGTCGGTCTTGTCGCTGTTGGCGAGGTCGGCGG
>CAZLMV010000227.1:0-2871 GCA_964560625.1 uncultured Bacteroides sp.
ATGTATTTATTTCGTTGGCAAAGATAATACTTTTTCTCTAATTGACAAAATTTTAAGGATAATTCTCCAAAAAAATTCGCAAGGAGGAAAAACTGTTATAAGTCGGTGATCAGCGGCAGGAGGTCGGCGTAGCCGGCGGCGGACATCTCCTCGGCGGGGATGAAGCGGAGGGCGGCGGAGTTGATGCAGTAGCGCAGGCCGCCGTCGGCCGCGGGGCCGTCGGGGAAGACGTGGCCAAGGTGTGAGCCTGACGAGGCGGAGCGCACCTCCGTGCGCCGCCGCCCGAAGGAGTTGTCGGCATGCTCGGTGATCAGCGTCGGGTCAATGGGGCGCGAAAAAGCCGGCCAGCCGCAGCCCGAGTCATACTTGCGCGAGGAGACAAACAGCGGCGTCCCGTCGGTGATGTCCACGTAGATTCCCGGGCGAAATTCATGGTCATACTCATTGGCGAAGGGGCGCTCCGTGGCGCCGTTTTGCGTCACTTCCCATTGCAGGGGCGTCAGCCGTTGGCGCAGCTCTGCCTTGTCGTTGCGATTGGCGCGGCGGCTCTTGACTTCGTCAAAGAGGGCGGGGGAGACGTGGCAATATCCCCCGGGATTCTTGTAGAGATATTGCTGATGATAAAGCTCTGCGGGATAGAAGTTTACTAATTCGCCGACCTCCACGGCCAAGGGCTCCTGATGTCGCCGCTGAATCATCGCCACAAAGGCCTCAATGGGCTCGCGGTCGGCGGGGTCAACGTAGAAAATCCCCGTGCGATACTGCGTGCCGACGTCATTGCCCTGGCGATTCACCGCCGTCGGGTCAATGCTCCGAAAATAAATGGTCAGCAGCTCCGTCAGCGACACCATCGTCGGGTCATAACCGACTTCTACGGTCTCGGCCGCGCCCGTCAGCCCCGTGCACACCTGCTCATACGTAGGGTGGGGCACACGACTATTGGCATAACCCGCGGCGGTGAGCTCCACACCCTCCACGAGCGAAAACAGATGCTCCGTGCCCCAGAAGCATCCCCCGGCAAAATATATCTTCTTCATATTCATTTCCATTATTTTCCGCCCACAAATTTACAAAAAATCCCCAAAAAATTCGTAATTTTGCAATATAAATTTTTCTACGACCATGCCTTTTTACACCAGCCCAATAATGACCGGCGCTCCCCTCGAGTTTGCCACCGAAACCCAACGGATGATCTATGAACGCCTCGACGCCGCCGGCATCGACTATACGCGCATTGAGAGCGACCCGGGGATCTCCATGGACGACTGCCTGAACATCGACCGCGCCTTCGGAATCGAAACCGTCAAGACCATCCTGCTGACCAATCGTCAGAAAAACCGCTTTTGGCTCTACGTCACCCACGCCCGCAAACCCTTCATCACCAAGGATTTTGGCGCGGCTTTGCAGATTCCGCGCGTGTCGTTTGCCGACGAAGAACTGATGATGCGCCTGCTCGGCACGCTCCACGGCGCCGCCACGCCCCTGGCCCTCCTCCGCCCCCAGGCCGCCGAAGTCACCTTCGTCATAGACCGCGACGTCGCCGCTCGCGACAAAATCGTCGTCACCGACGCCCACCCCTGCGGCTTCATCGCCCTCAAAACCACCGACCTCCTCACCCTCCTCCCCCAATCCCCCCTCCTCATCCCTAATCCATCGTAGATTATCTATTTAGCCATAAAAATGCAAGCCAGTGGGCGACAAAAGAAGCCGCCAGTGCGGCTCGGCACGCGAGGGCGCATGCCGTCCCCAGAAACCTCGGCGCAATTTGAGCAATTAGATTTGTGCAACAGCCGGACAACCACCCCTCCCCAATGACCTGTCTCCCCAAAGCGCCCTAAGGCGCAAATGAAATCCCTCCGGGATTTTTCCGCGCCCATCGCGCCGGCAGTTTCGGCAAAATGACTGGGGAGGGCACCCGCCCTCGGGTGCCCGGCGCGCGACAAAAGAAGCCGCTGCCGCGGCTCGGCACGCGAGGCGCATGCCGTCCCCAGTTACGGCGCGCGACAAATCCTCCCCTCACTTGCGCGACTGCGCGGATCCAATTCGCCTAAAAACGCCCATAAGGCGCAAAAGGCCGCAGAGCGGCCGCTAAAATTTAGGCACGTTCGGAGGGCCGCAGGCCCGAGAGCGTGTTCTCCATCGATGCTAACCGCCTGATTATGAACCGCGTAGCGGTGACAGAATCTCGCGCGAGTAAATCTGTCGCCGCTAATGCGGCTCATAGTCAATGGTTTAGCTGCAAATAAACACGCTCTCGGGCCTTTCGGCCCTCTGAACGTGCCTAAATTCTGGCGACCGCGAAGCGGTCTTTTTTTTGACCGAAAAATTTTTTTTGCGGTTTTCACCTCAGTCCCGTTTGTAAATTTGTACCCACAAAACCACCCGTAAACTATGACCCACCCGCAAAAAACTACCCCCACCTATGTAGGGCTGCACCCCGGTGCAGCCGAGGCCCCCACTTAGCCGCAAAATCCTTTGTTTCTAAGGGTGCAACCTCGGATGCACCGGGGTGCATCCCTACCCTCCGATTATTTTGTATTTTGTATTTTGTACTTTTTATTTATTTTAAATTTGCATAATTAACAAATTTTTATTAACTTTGCGGTGCTAAATGCAATTACCTATGAATGAGATTGTAAAACTTCGCGAACTGCCCGGGGCTGAGGTGCTCGATTTCCTTAGCTGCTCCTACATTACCGAGCGATTCTTCCATCGCTCCCGCGCCTGGTTTATCCAACGCCTTAATAATAACCTTGTCAACGGCAAACCCGCCTCCTTCTCCCCCGACGAGCTCCTCAAACTCCGCAACGCCCTGCAAACCCTCGCCTCCGAAATAACCGAATTCTCAACCCAAATCCCCCACCTCCCCAC
>CAZLMV010000228.1:0-2863 GCA_964560625.1 uncultured Bacteroides sp.
GAGGGAGCGGCGGGGCGTTTTTTGGGGGTGGTGAAGCCGGATTTGCCGGTGGAGTCGACTTTTTGGGAGAGGCGGCGGAGTTGGTCGGCGTCTTCGTCGCGGCCGAGGTCGGCAATGAAGCGGAGGAGGAAGTTGAAGCGTTCGCGGGTGACGGCGAGGTTTTGGACTTCGCGGACGCGGCGGGGGTTGTCAAGGTCTTGGGGGTCGAGTCGGGCGAAGTGGACGAGGAAGGCGACGTCGGCCACGATGGGTCGGTCGAATCGCAGGGTGGTCATGATTCGGCGGGTTTCGCGTGCGGCTTCGCGGGGAGAGGGTCGGAGGTCGAGCATGAGGGCGGCGAGGCGGAATCGGGTGGGGGCTTCGGGGTCGACGCGGATGATGTGGCGCAGGCGGGCCATAGCGTCGGACCAGAGGCGTTGCGACTCTAATATGGGGGCCATTTCGGGGACCATGATGGCGAAGGCGCCGGTGTCGCGGAGGGTGTTCATCATGGCGACGGGGTCGGGGCCGTTGAGCATCTTGCAGAGTTCGGAGTGGCAGCGTTCGCGGCTGACGATGTTGAGCCGGTCGATGTGGCTGAGCATTGCCTGGAGGGATGGCGGGTCTATTTGCCAGCCGAAGCGGTTGGCGAAGCGGAATCCGCGGAGGATGCGCACGGGGTCGTCGTTGAAGGTGGCGTCGGGGTCGAGGGGGGTGCGGAGGATGCCGGCTTGCATGTCGGGGATTCCGCGGCCGGTGATGTCGACCATTTTGCGGCGGGTGATGTCGTAGTAGAGGGAGTTGACGGTGAAGTCGCGGCGGTAGCAGTCGTCTTCGATGGATCCGAAGCATACTTCGGGGCATCGGGAGGTTTCTTTGGTGTATTGTTCGCGGCGGGTTTGGACCATCTCGATTTCGTCGTCGGGGAATCGGCGGAGGCGGAGTTTGGCGGTTCCGAATTTGAGGAAGTAGACGGGTGCGCCGATGGTGAGGTGGCGTTTTTGGAGCCAGCGGGCAAATTTAACGCCACCGTTTGGGAGGTCGATGGCGAGGTCGAGGTCTTTGATTTCAAAGCCCATGATTTCGTCGCGGCAGCAGCCGCCAACGGCAAATACGTGACCTTCCCATTGCGTGTCGGCAATGAGGTCACGTAGCCATTCGCAGATGATGTGGTAGAGTTCGGTGGTCAATTATCGGAGGATAATCTTGCCGGTTTTGTTGCCGGCGCGATAGATGTAGACTCCGGCGGGGAGGTTGGAGAGGTTGATTGAGCCGGTGCCGTTGAGGCGGCGGGAGAGGGCAGATTGGCCGGAGATGGTGTAGAGGGTCATGTCGGCGGCAGAGTCGGCTACGAAGTGGAGGGTGCGGCCATTGACGCGGATTTGGGTGCCTTTGGCGGCGACGGAGCTGATGGCGAGTTCTTCTTGGGGCTGGCCCACGAAGGTCACGGTGATGTTGACAGTCTCAATTCCATCAGTTATTTTCAGAGTAGCATTTACAGGTTCAACGACGTTGCCACCTTGAATATCAAGTTGCATGGGAACTTTGTCTCCTGCCTGATAGTAATTGGAACGAGTGTCGGGAGTGCCGGTAAGGGGTTGACACTGAGTGGTTACACCGCAGAAAAGAACAGATCCTTCGGCGGGTTTTTCGGCGTTGGCCGTCACGGTGAGGGTCAGGGCCTTGTTGCAGGTCACGACGATTGAGGGGTCCCAGGTGTAGCCGAAGAGGCCTTCTTCGAAGCCACATTCGATGACGTCGCCGTCTTTGAGGGTCTTGGTGCCTTCAAAGGCGGTCACGGTGAAGTTCTGGGCCGTGGCCATCAGGGCCGTAGCCATCAGAAAGAGTGAGGTAAAAATTTTCTTCATATACTCGTAAGTTTTTGATTATTCGTAGGGTTGCACGGGAAATTGCGTGGCGTTGAGCACTCCGTCTTTTTCGTTGAACACGAAGGCCACGACGCGCAGATTGTCTGAATTACTAACGAAGTTGGGGATGATAAAGTTCTTTTCGCTGATCTGCACGGCGGAGTTGCGGCGCACATCGATAGGCGAGCCGTCGAGGTCGTTAATGGCCTTGCGGAACACGGATTTATGGACGTAGTTGGCAATGGGTTTGTCGGAGGTCATCTGGGGGGCTTCGATGTTGTCTTCGACGAGCCAGAGCTGCAGGCGGGTGTCGTTGACGTCGTCGGCGCAGAGGATTTGGCCGGAGATGTCGATCATGCCGTTGCGGTTGATTCGGGCCACGCAGTCGCTAAAGGAGATGGGAGATTTGCGGATCACTTCGGCCATGATTGAGCCGGTCCATTTGTCGGTGTTGACCACTCCGTAGCGGCGGTTGATGCGCGCAGTGGGGGCGGATTCAGCCATTGAGGAGTAGTGGCGCGACTCGTCGGTGACGAATCCGCGGGGGGCGTCCATGCCAAAGAGGGGCGTGTGGATGCCGACGGCGATGATGCCCACATGGTTTGCGGAGTTCATCTTTTCTTCAAGGGATTCCATGAGCTCGTGGGCGCCGGGGCAGTTGACGCAGGTCTGGCCCGTGAATTCTTCGACCAAGACGGAGCGCTGGGGCACGAATTCGGAGTCGTCAATAAGGGTGTAACGCTCGTCGGGGTCCGTGGATTGGCAGGCGGCGAACATCAGCAGGGCAGCGGCAGCTGCGGGGAGGGAGGAAAGGAGTTTCATGAGTGTTCTATATATAATAATGTGTATTCTGAGGGGTTAGAAATTGTAGTTATAGGAGAGTTGGAAGCCGCGGGTGGCGGGAACGTAGCGGCAGACGCCGCCGGAGCAGTTATATCCGGCGCGGGTGCGGCCGTAGCCAAGCATCAGGCGGTTGTTGCGGTAGTTGCCCGTGACGTTAAACATGTAGTAATGTT
>CAZLMV010000229.1:0-2863 GCA_964560625.1 uncultured Bacteroides sp.
TCAGCACCTTCGACGTCAACGACCAAATCATCCGCGACACCGACGCCGGACCCGGCCGCAAGGTCGTAACATTTGCCAACATGCTCAACCACGGCTCTTTCCCTCTGGCACAAGCGACCGACTTCATGCTCCACACAGGACAGAAAGCCATGGCGCGCCCAGTGGAAATAGAGTTTGCGGGAGTGGTCAACGGCCCAAACAAAGGCACCATCTACTGGCTCCAAATCCGCCCGATTGTTGACAAAAAAGAGGTGGGCGACGAGACCGTACTCGCCCTGCCCGACTCCGAACTAATTCTCCGCTCGCAAACGGCCTTAGGCAATGGCGACATTGACAATGTCAGCACCATAATTTACGTCAAGCCCGAGACCTTCAACTCCGCTAATACTCCGCTGATAGCCCGAGAGATAGAGAAACTCAACCGCGAACTCGTAGCTGCCGAAGAGCCTTACTTGCTCATTGGCCCGGGCCGCTGGGGCTCGTCAGATCCGGCCCTTGGAATCCCCGTCAAATGGCCTCACATCAGCGGCGCCAGGCTCATTGCAGAATGTTCACTCCCCGGCTACCGAATTGAGCCAAGCCAGGGCACTCACTTCTTCCAGAATCTTACGAGCATAGGCGTGGGCTACTTCACAATTGACGGCAACTCAGGCTATTACGACGTTGATTACCTCAACTCCCTTCCCGCTGACTTCGAAACGGAAAATATCCGCATGGTGCGCCTGAGTGCGCCTCTGCGTATTGCCCTCAATGGCCGCAAATCCCTCGGCGTAGTAGCCAAACCCGTTGAGGATTAACTGCGGGAAAGGATTCGCAAATGTTTAGGCAGCAGGTTATTGGCGCGTGAGCCGAGGTTATTGACCCAGCCTAAGGGGCGGGATTCGTAGGTGAGGAGGGTTAGGCCTTTGGGGGTGGATTGCGGGAGGGTGATGGACTCGCGGCGGAGGAATTGGAGGGCGGTGGCGCGGTCTACTTCTGCCTGCGGCCAGCGGCTTGCGTCAAAATCCGCGCGGAGGGCGGCGGCGTGGGTGGGAATGGTGTCGCGGCCTTTGAGTTCGGTGTCGATGAAGCCGTAACGGAGCAGTTTGGTGGCTCGGGCGAGGTCTTTTTCGGTGAGTTTTCGCGCGGGTCGGCCTTCGCCGGGTTTGCGGAGAAGGGCCACGTAGAGGCCTTCGCCGCGCACTAAATGGGGATAAAAATGGCCGTTGACCACTCCAGGCAGGGGCGGGAGCTCGAGGGTTTCGGCGCCGAATTCTTCGTGGAGCCAACGGACTTGGTCTTCGTCTTCGGCGCGCGCAAAGGTGCAGGTGGAGTAAATCAAGAATCCTCCGGGGCGAAGCAGGGGCCACACCGCGTCTAAAATTTCGCGCTGGAGGCGCGCACAGGCGTCCACTAAGCCGGGGGTCCATTGCTCGCGCGCCTTGGGGTCTTTGCGCATCATTCCCTCGCCGGAGCAGGGCACATCGGCGGCGATGATGTCAAAACATCCTTGTGGCAGGCGGCTGAGTCGCTGGGCGGGGCCGACGGTAATGGCCACGTCAGCCGAGCCCCAGCGCATCAGGTTTTCATCTAAGGCACTGGCGCGGGAGGGGTCGGCCTCGTTGGCCACGACAAATGACCCGGGCGGGAGCGCGTCAATCGCCGCAGTGGTCTTGCCGCCGGGGGCCGCGCAGCAGTCTAAGTATTGAACCGGCCGCTCGAGGTTGAGAGAGGCAATCACGGCGCCAATGGCCATCGACGAGGGGTCTTGAACATAGTAAAGCCCTTGGTGGAGCCGCGGGTCAAAGGTGAATTGCGGGCGCTCGGCCAAAAATTCGCCTTGCGCGCACCAGGGCACCACGTCGGCGCCGGGGGCGGGGGCGCAGCCTTTCAGGCGGTTATGGCGAATGGCAATGCAGGGATTACCCGACGCCAATTCGTCGAGTAATCCCTGCGGATTAGGTATGGTTTCGTCGCCAAGAATCCGGGCGACGAACTCATCGGGGAGATTATTTTTTGTCACAAGCGCAGCTCTTTTCGGAGCAGTCGCAGCCGTCGCCGCAACCATCGCCGCAATTGCCGCCGTTGCAACCGCATCCGCCGGCCTGAGCCTGCTGAATGGCGATTTCTTCGGGGGTGGCTTCCCGGACTTTCAGCACCTTGCCCACGAGCTTCACGGTCTTGCCGGCAAGGGGATGGTTGAAGTCCACGGCCACGCGGACGCTCTTGTCCTGAATTTCGATGACGGTGGCGGGTACGGGCTGACCCAAGTTGGTCTGGAGCATGATTTTTGCTCCGGGGTGGATCTGCTCTTCGTCAATTTTGCCGTCGGTTTCGAAAATCTCCTTGGGGAGTTCTTCGATGCGCACGAAGTCATCGTTATATTCGCCGAAGCCTTCGGCGGGAGTCATGGTGACGTCAAAGCAGTCGCCGTCGGTCTTGCCTTCGAGGGCGTCCAAAAGCGGCGGAAGCATGTTGGGCGTCACGCCGAAAATGAACTTCTCGGGGTCAGTGGCGGGCACTTCGTGGATCTTTTCTTCGGTGCCGTCGGGCTTCACGTCATAAATATCATAGGCAACTTCTACGAACTTGCCTGCTTCAATTTTCTGTGGCATAGTCTTTCAATTTTTAAGGTTTTAGTTTTACAGTAAAACGCTTAATCCGGGGGAAATGTTTACCAGATGATAACGCGCTCGGACTCGGGACGCCACATCTTGTCGCCCTCCTTGATGCCAAAAGCGCGGAAGAAGGGCTCGAGGTTGCGCAGGCTAACGTTAACGCGCAGATTGCCAAGGGAGTGAACGTCGCCAACGGTCAGCGCCTTGATCTCTTCGTCGCGAATGTTTTGGGCCCAAAGGTTGGCATAATTCATGTAGAACACCTG